>NZ_BAAAQN010000030.1:0-128424 GCF_039531695.1 Catenulispora yoronensis | reverse complement strand
CAAACGGACCCCGCCCAGCCAACCCCTCCCCACCACCGCCACCACCGCCACCATCCACCCCACCCCGCTCCACCGCATCCTCCTCCCGCAACACCCGCCGCAACACCTTCCCAATCATGTTCCGCGGCAGCTCATCCCTGAACACAAAGATCTTCGGCACCTTGTACGGCGCCAAGTGCTGATGGCAGAACACATCCAACTCCTCCGCGCTGACCCCCACCCCCCCCCCCATCCCCTCCGCCACCTGAACCACAGCCTTCACCGTCTCCCCCCGATAAGCATCCGGCACCCCGATCACCGCCGCGTCATACACCGCCGGATGCTCCCGCAACACATCCTCAACCTCCGACGGATAGATCGAGAACCCCGAAGCGATCACCACATCCCGCTTCCGATCGATCAGCGTCACATACCCGTCCGGCGACATCACCCCGATGTCCCCCGTGTACAACCACCCGTTCCGCAACGCGATCCGCGTCTCCTCCTCCTGCCCCCAATACCCCTGAAAAAGCTGCGGCCCGAAGACCACCACCTCACCCGCCGCCCCGATCGGCAGCACCCGGTCCTGCCTCGCCTCGTCGACGATCTTCACATGCGTATTCGGCAGTGGCAGCCCGATAGTCCCCGGCCGAGCGTTCGAGTTCAGCGGATTCGCCAACGTCACCGGCGAGCTCTCCGTCATCCCGTACCCCTCCGCCAACCGCCCCCCGGTCGCCGCCTGGAACGCGTCGATCGTGTCCACCGGCAACCTCATCGCGCCCGATATACACGTCCGGATCGACCGCAGGTCGTACTTCCCGACCTTCGGATGCTCCAGCAGCTTCGAGTAGATCGGCGGCACGCCCGGAAACACCGTCGGCCGCTCATGCTTCACCGCGTCCAGCACCAGCTCCGGGTCGAACGTCGGCAACAGCACCAGCGTCCCGGCCAGCAGCACCCCTGTCACCACACACAGCATCAGCCCATAGACGTGGAACAACGGCAGCACACACAACACCGACTCCCGCCCCGCCTCCGCGTTCGGGTCCCACGCCCGCACCTGGTGCGCGTTCGCCACCAGGTTCCGGTGCGTCAGCATCGCGCCCTTGGGCCGTCCGGTGGTCCCGCCGGTGTACTGAAGCACCGCCAAGTCCTTCGCCGGATCCACCTCGACCTGCTCCACCGGTCCCGGCGACGTCGCCAGCAACTCCGTATACGGAATGGCGCGCGCCCCCGGCGGCAGCGGCGTGATCAACCGCTCTCGCTTCTCCCGCGCCGCCCCCAGTGGGAGGTCCAGTAGCCTCCGCTTGAACGGCGGCAGGAAGTCGGCCAGACACACCGACACCACGTGCTCCACCGCGGTCCCCGGCCGGGCCGCGTCCAGCGTCGCGTACGCCCCGTCGAAGACGATCGCGACCTTCGCCCCCGAGTCGCTGAGCTGATGCCGCAGCTCGGAATCCGTATAGAGCGGATTGCACGCCACCACAACGGCACCCAGCCGCAAGATCGCGAAGAAGGCGGTAACGGCCGCCGGACAGTTCGGCAGCACCAGCGCCACCCGGTCGCCGCGTTCCACGCCCAGCGCACGCAGCGCGCCAGCCAGCCGGTCGACGTCACCGCGCAGCTGCTGGTAGCTGGTCTTGCGCCCGAAGAACACCAGTGCGGTCCGGTGGCCGAAGTCAGCCGCCGCGTCGTCGAGCAGCCGGGTCACCGGTGCCGCCGGGATCGTGACGTCTGTAGGGACCCCGGCCGCGTAGAACTTCAGCCACGGCCGCTCCGCATACGGATCCGTACTGCTTGGTGACTGTGTCGGATCGCTCACACCGGGAGTCAAACACGTATTGGTTTACTTGTCAGTAGGAAGCGCGGACACAAGATCGCAAAATCACTGTTCTCGGGATCTTCGACAGCCCTTCACACGACGGCCACGCCCGCTACAGTCCGAAGGATGCGCTACATCATCATCGGCGCCGGTGCGGTCGGCGGATCCATCGGCGGGCGTCTCGCGGAGGCCGGCCACGACGTGGTCCTGGTCGCGCGCGGCGCGCATCTGGAAGCGTTGCGGCAGCACGGCCTGCGCCTGTTGACCCCGGACGGCGACCTGCGCCTGTCGATCCCTGCCGTCTCCGGCCCCGAGGAGCTCACCGAGCACGGCGGACTGCGGACCGACGACGTGCTGATCCTTTGTGTGAAGTCCCAGGACACGGCCGCCGTTCTGCGGCAGTGGGCGAGCCTGCCGGTGACCGGCGGGGGCGGCACCGCCTCGGAGCTGATCCCCGTCGTCTGCGCGCAGAACGGCGTGGAGAACGAGCGGGAGGCGCTGCGCCTGTTCCAGAACGTTTACGGACTCTGCGTGTGGCTGCCCTCCCTGCACATGGAGCCCGGCGTGGTGGCGGCACACTGCGCCCCGCAGTCCGGGATCCTGACCGTCGGCCGCTACCCCGACGGCGTCGACGACCGCATCAAGCAGATCGGCCACGACCTGGCCGGGAGCCGCTTCGACGCGCCAGTCGTCGACGACGTGATGCGATGGAAGTACGGCAAGCTGCTGAACAACCTCGGCAACGCCTTCGAGGCCGTCGCCGGCGTGTCCGGCAAGCCTTCCGGCGACCTGTCCGGCGACGAGGAACTCGCCGACCGACTGGTCGAGGCCGCCGAGGAGGAAGGCCGACGCGCCCTCAGCGCAGCCGGCATCCCGTTCGTCGGCCCGGGGGAGCGTCGCGCGGTGCAGGGCAACCGCATGAACGTCGCCGAAATCCCCGGCGCACCGCGCGGCGGCGGCTCCAGCTGGCAGTCGCTGGCCCGCGGGGCCGGATCGATCGAGACCGACTATCTGTCCGGCGAGATCGTGCTCATCGGGCGTACCCACGGTGTTCCCACCCCGGTCAATGCCCTGATGCAGCGCCTGACCGCGCAGTTCGTGGCCGAGGGGCGGGAGCCGGGGAGTCTGCCTGTCGCGGAGTTGGCTGAGTTGGTGGATCGGGCGCAGAAGTCTGAAGGCTGATTCGGGCTTTGCTCAGGTTCGCTCTGCGCCCGACCTGAGCAAAGTTCTCACCCAGCCCAGCCCAACTCAACCAAACCGAGCCGAGCAGGGCCAAGCAACCCAAATCAAGCCGGGCAGCCCCCTCACCCCCGCCCCACCACCACCGCCGCCCCATGCCCGAACAACCCCTGATTCACCGCCACCCCCACCCTCGCCCCCACCACCTGCCGAGCCCCCGCCTCCCCGCGCAGCTGCCACGTCAGCTCGCAGACCTGCGCGATCGCCTGCGCGGGGATGGCCTCGCCGAACGAGCTCAGCCCGCCGCTCGGGTTGACCGGCACCCGGCCCCCCAAAGCCGTGACGCCGTCGTGCAGCAGCTTCTCGGCCTCACCCGGTGCGCACAGCCCGATCTCCTCGTACCAATCCAGTTCCATCGCCGTCGTCAGGTCGTAGACCTCGGCCACGTCCATGTCCTCCGGCCCCAGCCCGCACTCCTCGTACGCCGCATGCGCCAACGACTCGCGGAAGGTACGTGAAGTAACAGCCGTCGTCACAGAATCCGACGCAAGATAGGGGAAGTCCGGAATCGTCCGCGGGTACGTCGGCGTGATCGCCGCCACCGCCCGGATCCGCACCGCGTCCTTGCTCATCCGGCGCGCATACTCCTCCGACGCCAGAACCACCGCCGCCGCGCCGTCGCTGGTCGCGCAGATCTGGAGCAGTCGCAGCGGGTCGCTCACCATCGGGGAGTTCAGGACCGTCTCGGCGTCGACCTCCGCGCGGAAGCGCGCGTTGGGATTCAGAGATCCCGCGCGCGCGTTCTTTACTTTCACCGCCGCGAAGTCCGCCTCGGTCGAGCCGCGCAATGCCATACGCCGCCGCGCATACAGACCGAAATACGCCGGGTTCGTCGCGCCCAGCAGACGGAATCGCAGCCAATCCGGGTCGTCCGGACGGTCGCCGCCGACGGGTGCGAAAAAACCCTTAGGGGTGGTGTCCGCGCCGACTACCAAAACCACATCAGCGAGTCCGGCCAGAATATGCGCGCGGGCTGTCGACAGTGCTTGTGCGCCGGTCGCGCACGCGGCATAACAACTCGCCACCGGCGCGCCCTGCCAGCCCAGTGCCTGGGACAGCGCGGAGCCGGCGACGAAGCCCGGGTAGCCGTTGCGGATCGTCTCGCCGCCCACCACCAGCTGCACGTCGCGCCAGCCGACGCCGGCGTCCGCCAGCGCCGCGCGGGCCGCGACCAGCCCGTATTCGATGAAGGATTTGCCCTGCGCGCCCCACGGGTGCATGCCGACCCCCAGGACGGCCACGGAGTCCGGCCGGCTCATGCGGCGGGCCGCCAGTTCCAGACGCGTTCGGCGACGCCTTCGCCGGAGACCAGGACGCCCGGCACCAGCTCCATGGCCATGCCGACCCGCAGTCCGGAGGTTGGGACGTCCGGGGCGACCTGCCCGAGCACGATCATCTGCTCGGCCGTCAGCTCGACGGCGGCCAGTGCGTAGGGGGAGAACTCGGTGTCCGGCGGCCGCGGATAGGGCGGCGGCGGGACGTAGCGGGCGTCGGTGTAGGACCACAGCGTCCCGGTGGTGGACAGCGGGTGCGGGCGCTGTTCCAGCCCGTCGCAGCCGGGGTCGGGGCAGCCCGGGACCGGGCGCGGGGGGAAGCTCAGGGCGCCGCACGAGGTGCAGCGGCCGGCCAGCAGGACGAAGCCGAAGCCGTCCGGACCTTCGCGGAACCACGTGTCGGTCCCCGGAGCGGCCGGTATGCCGTCAGTCATGAATCTGACGGTATATCAGATGTCCGCTCCGGGGAACGCAGCCCGCGTGGTGTTTCAGCTAAGGAAGGTGGCGTTGCCTCGTGTCGTGTCGTACGTCGTGTCGTACTCCGAGCGGTGACGTGGAGCGGTCACCGCGCCACTGGGATCTCTAGTCGTCGACGCCGCGGCGGCGGCTGCCGCGCTGGTCGTCGAGCCGGCCGAGCACCCCGGGGAGTCGTTCCAGCAGCCCCACCAGCTGGTCGAACTCCTCGTCGGTGTAGGACCGGCGCAGCGAACGGTCCAGGGCCCGCACCCGGCGCTTGGCGGCCTCATAGGCCTCCTTGCCGCGTGCGGTGACCTCCGCGTCGATGACGCGGCCGGCCCCCCGGCCGAACTCCCGGGTGATGTAGCCCTTGCGCTCCAGCGCCGCCACCAGCCCGACCATGGCCTGCGGCGTCACCGAGACCGAGCGGGCCAGCGTCGCCGAGGAGGCCCGGCGCAGATGGACCAGCGCCTGCAGGACGCCGTACTGGGCCTCGGTGAGGTCGAGTTCGGCGAGCAGGCGCGTCATGTGCCGAGCGAGTTCACGGTCGCACATCGTGAGCAGCCACGGCAGGTAGCCCGTGGAGGGCCGGTAACGGACCGGGCGATGGCCGCGGCCGGCGAGCGATCCGCCCGAGGCCGGGACCAGTTCCTGGTCGTCGTCGTCCTCGTGCTCGGCGGAGTGTGCAGATGTGTGTTCTGACACGGCGGGTGTTCCCCCCTTGCATGTTGGCGCCATTCCCCTGCCGCGTTCCCGCCAACGCGGTGACAGCGCTCATGTTGCGCGTCGAGTGGAATGGACTTGTTCAAGCCCATCATATTCACGGAATGGGGGCTAGCACAGCGGGTCAGCGTTGTAGATCTGTGTACGTAGATTTACGGATGTTGTGAACACACGCTGACAGCTATGCGCACGACTGGCATGCTGGGGAGGCCCGGGCGCGGTGCCGGGCGGGCGCGACAGGGCCCTGCGGCACGTCGGGGCCGCGGTGGGGGAGCGGGCGCAAGGATCGCGTGGGGGTTGTGAGGTTGTACAAAGCTCCGGGCCGCGCCACCGGTTCGGAGCCAGTCCGAACGGTGTTGCGGCCCGGTGGACCGTTCCGGGGAGCGACGGGGGGGTCGTCGTCCGCGGAGCGGCCCGAGAAGCTGAGCGCTCCACCCGCGCTGCCGGATCACCTGGGGGGAGAGGGAGACAGGGCGCGGGTGGAGCGGTTTCGTACTCGGCGACACCGTGCGGGCTGGTGCGGTGGGTCGGCCGGTCCTGCACCACAGAGGCTACCGCTTGGACACGCTGAGTTGATGATCATGGGCCACTTCTTGAACCAGACTTTGCCCTTTCTTGGTGAAACCGCCCCGGACCCGCGCCGACGCCGTGGCCAGGTGCGCTGATCGCCTATGGTTCTCTCGTGAAACGGAGCAGGGCGGGCGGCCACGACGACGGATACGGCGAGGAGCCCTATGGCGAGTCGTACCAGGAGTACGGGTACGACGACGGCTATCGGGCCCCCGGGTCCCCCGACGACGACGCGACGGTCGACGTACGCTCCATCGGCGGTTACGACGGGTACGAGGACGACTACGCCGACGCCTACGACGGCGACGGGTACGACGACCAGGGCTACGACCAGGGCTACGACGACGAGGACGGCTACGAGGGCGACGGCCACGGCCACCCCGGCGACGGCCACCACCGCGGCGGCGCCGGGTACGACGGCGGCCGCGTTTCGGGCCGCGGCGGCGACGGCGGCGATGACGACCGCTACGACACCGCCGGCTACCCGGCCGGCGACGCCGACGACGAACTCCCCGTCTCCAACCGCATCCTCACCATCCCGAACCTGATCAGCCTGGCCCGGCTGGCCGGCGTGCCGCTGTTCCTCGGCCTGATCCTGTCGCCGTACTACGGCGGCCCCAAGTACGACGTGCAGGCCCTGGTGATCCTGGCGCTGTCCGGGTTCTCCGACTGGCTGGACGGCAAGCTGGCGCGCCGCTGGAACCAGATGACCAAGTTCGGCGCGATGATCGACCCGCTGGCCGACCGGCTCTACATCCTGGCCACGCTGGTCGGGCTGACCATAAGGGACATCATCCCGCTGTGGCTGCCGGTGGTGCTGATCGGCCGGGACCTGGCGATGCTGGTGCTCATCACGCCCAGACTGCGCAAAGCCGGCTACGGCGTCGCGCTGCCGGTGCACTTCCTGGGCAAGGCCGCGACGTTCAACCTGCTGTACGCCTTCCCGCTGCTGCTGCTCGGGCAGCTCGGCGAGAAGCACAGCCACCTGACCGACATCGGCAACATCTTCGGCTGGGCGTTCGTCGGCTGGGGGACCGCGCTGTACCTGCTGGCCGGCGGCATGTACTTCGTGCAGGCCCGGCAGGTGACGCGCGGCGCCGGCCGGTAAGCGGGCGACCTCCCTCAAGGACATGTCAGGATGGCCCCCATGCCGACGCCGCCCCGCCCCCCGAGCGGACCGCGCCGCGACGCCTCCATGTCGCTGCTCACCGGTCTGCTCAGCCAGACTCTCGACCCCGGCTACGCCGAGGCCGCGGCCCGGCGCGAGGCCCGCGGCGAGGACGCCGACCACCACGGGCACTGGACCACCCGGATGTCGCCGACCGTGCTGCTCGGCGTGGCCGCGATCGGGCTGGTACTGGTGATCGCCGCGATCAACACCCACCGGCAGGCGCCGCAGGTGGAGCAGGAGCGCAAGCAGCTCATCTCCCGGGTCCAGGACGTCGAGCGCAAGAACTCCGTCGACGAGGACCAGATCTCCGAGGTGCGCGCCGATCTCCAGGCGGCGCAGGCCGCCGCGCTCGGGCCGGGCACCGAGGAGGGCAAGGCGTTCGCGGCGCTGTCGGTGTCCACCGGGGCCGTGCCGGTGACCGGGCCGGGCCTGGAGGTCGTGCTCAGCGACGCCGCCGGCGCCGACAACCCGGCCGGCGGCGACCCGCGCCAGCCGGGCGGCAGCGACCTGAGCCGGGTGCAGGACGTGGACCTGCAGCACGCGGTGAACGGGCTGTGGGCCTCCGGGGCCGAGGCGGTGGCGATCAACGGCCAGCGGCTCACCGCGCTGTCCGCGATCCGCACCGCCGGCTCGGCGATCCTGGTCGACTTCCGGCCGCTGTCGCCGCCGTACACGCTCCAGGCGATCGGCGACCCGAAGTCGATGGCGGCGAAGTTCGCCAACAGCACCGAGGGCAAGTACCTGTTCGGGTTGAAGTCGCAGTACGGCATCCGCTTCGACACCGGGACCAAGGACCACCTGGCGCTGCCGGCCGCCAGCCAGCTGACGGTCACGGACGCGGTGCCGGTGCCTTGAGGTTCCCTAAGGGTTCGGTACGGTGGCCCCAGCACTTTTACGAATCAGGCTACGAGATGATCTGGAGGACGTCGTGATCGCGGCGATCGGACTGGTGATCGGCGTGATCGCGGGGCTGGTCTTCCACCCCACCGTCCCCGACGGACTGGCCCCCTACCTGCCGATCGCGGTGGTGGCGGCCCTGGACGCGGTCTTCGGCGGCGTCCGCGCCCTGCTGGACGGCATCTTCGACGACAAGGTCTTCGTGGTCTCCTTCGTCGCCAACGTGGTGGTCGCCGCCCTGATCGTCTTCCTCGGCGACCAGCTGGGCGTCGGCTCCCAGCTGACCACCGGCGTCGTGGTGGTGCTGGGCATCCGCATCTTCTCCAACGCCGCGGCCATCCGCCGCCACATCTTCCACGCCTGAGAAGGAGCGCGAAGGTGCAGACGCGGCCGGGGAACGGGGCGGAGCCGGAGAAGTCGGGGCAGGAGTCGGGGTCGGGCGAGGATCTCGCTGAGACGGTGGATTTGCGGAGCTTGCGGCCGGAGGAGCTGGGCGAGGACGAGGGCTCGGAGGCTGCCGAGGCTGCCGAGGAGCGCGATCCGTTCACGCCGAAGGTGCGGCCGGAGCCGGAGCAGCAGGTCGCTGAGCCTGCCGATGAGGAGTCGGCTCCGGATGAGGCCTCGGAAGCCCAGGACCCGGCCGAGGAGGAGCCGGACTCCGCTGAGTCGAGCGAGCCGGAGCCCGCCGAGGAGGAATCGGCACCGGATAGCGGCGCCGAGCTGATCGAGGACGCCGAGCCCGAAGCCGACGAGCAGCCGCTGCGCCGCCGCTCGGAGTCCAACGGTTCCGCCGGGCCCGCCGAGGACGAGGAGCCTCCGCGCCGCCGTACTCCGGCCGGTCCGCCGCCCAAGCGGCGCATCGGTCCGCCGCCCGGCGGCGAGTCGCGTGATCCCCGCGATCCCCGTGACCCCCGCCGCACCTCCGGCCGTCCGCCGGCCGCCCACGCCGCCTCCGAGCCCGGTCCGCGCCGCCGTCCGGCCTCCGGGGCCGCCGCGCACGCTGCCGACGCGCCTCGGCACCGTCCTCAGGGCCAAGGGCGTCCGGAGCCCAAGGCCGGTCAGCCCAAGCCTGGTCAACTCAAGCCCGGTCAGCCCAAGCCCGGCCAGCCCACCCGCCCCCAGCCGCCCCGTCCGGCGCCCCAGCCCGCCGCGAGCGCGTCCGGCGGCGACCCGGTCTCCCTCGGCCGCAAGCGGCTGTTCACCGCGCTGTGGCCGCCGCGGATGTCGCGGAACCAGGCGGTGGTCGGGGTGCTGCTGGCCGCGCTCGGGGCCGCGTTGGCGATCCAGGTGCGGGCCACCAATACCTCGGACCAGTTCCTGCGTGCTGCGCGGAGCGATGATCTGGTGCACATCCTGGACGACGTCACCGCGCGCGGGCAGCGCCTCGATGCGGAGTTGCGCGACCTCCAGACCCAGAACGCCGCGATCCAGAACAGTGCGGACAAGGCGCAGGCCGCTTTGGCGCAGGCCCAGCAGAAGGCGAAGGATCTGCAGATCCTGGCCGGGACGGTCAAGGCCAAGGGGCCGGGGATCACCATGACCATCGCTGATCCGCAGGGGCAGTTGAAGTCCGCGACGCTGCTCAACGCGATGGAGGAGCTGCGGGCCGCCGGGGCCGAGGTGATCCAGGTCGGGGACGTGCGGGTGGTGGTGTCCTCCTCGTTCGTCGACCTGCCGCAGGGCGGGATCGCGCTGGACGGGCACACGCTCGGCGCGCCGTTCGTCTACAAGGTGATCGGCGACCCGAACACGCTGGCGCCGGCTATGCAGATCCCCGGCGGGGTGGTGGCCAGTGTGCGGTCGGTGCCGGGCGCCTCGGCGACGATCACGCAGGGCGACGTGCTGGTGGACGCGGTCGCGCCACAGCCGAACCCGGACTACGCCAAGGCCGGCTGAGCGGGCCCGCTGCGAGCCGATGCCCGGCATGGTCCAGAATATGACCGCGGGCCTGCCGGCCCGCGGCGGCCGCCGCGCCGTCGACCATCCGTGAGGAAAGGGCGGCAAAGAAGCCGATGACCCCCGATGAGCTGAAGTACACCGCCGAGCACGAGTGGGTCCGCACCGGCGAGGCCGACAGCGTCCGGGTCGGGATCACCGACTACGCCCAGGAAGCGCTGGGCGACATCGTCTTCGTGCAGCTGCCCGAGGTCGGCGCCCGGATCACGGCCGGCGAGCCGTGCGGCGAGCTGGAGTCCACCAAGAGCGTCAGCGACCTGTTCGCGCCGCTCACCGGCACCGTCACCGCCGTCAACGGCGCCCTGGACGGCCAGCCGGAGCTGGTGAACTCCGACCCCTACGGCGAGGGCTGGATCTTCGACGTGCAGCCCGACGACGCCTCCGAAGTCGACGCCCTGCTGGACAGCAAGGGCTACGAGGCGACCCTCGAAGGCTGAGACGCTCCGCGGGCCCGCGCCGGGCCCGCCCCCGGGGCCGGCCGCAACCCCTGCGGCGAAGGCCCGGGCGGAACGGAAAAAGTCCGGGACCGGTATGTCCGGTCCCGGACTTCCTTTTCGAGGGCTGAGACGTCGTAGGGTGGAACCCGGGCGGTCCGGGCATGCGAAAAGCGCGGGACCCTCGGCGCGTTCTGGTTGACCTCGACAAGAAGCGCCCCATAAGTTGCGACCAAAGCAGGCGGCTGCCACCGTCCGCGACCGAATCACCCGGGAGGCCCACGACATGCCGTTCTGCACCAGGTGCGGGAACGCCAACCAAGCGGGGAGCCGCTTCTGCTCGCACTGCGGCACCGCCTTGGCCGAGTCCCCGCTGCCGGGTGACCCCCTGGCCGCCGAGGGGGCCGCGGAGCGGACCTCGACCATGTCGCTGGCCGGCGTCGACCTGGCCGAGCCCGACGTGGCGGCGACCGGGGAGGAGACCGAGCGGATGGGCGGCCTGGGCCCGGCCGACCGCGAGGCGCTGGCCGCGCTCCCGGCCGGCTCGGCGCTGCTGGTGGTGCGCCGCGGCCCGAACGCCGGCAGCCGGTTCCTGCTCGACGCCGACGTCACCACCGTGGGGCGCAGCCCGGACTCGGACATCTTCCTGGACGACGTCACCGTCTCGCGCCGGCACGCCGAGTTCGTCCGCAGCGCCCAGGGCTTCCTGGTCCGCGACGTCGGCAGCCTGAACGGCACCTACGTGGACCGGAACCTGATCCAGGAGTCGCTGCTGCGCGACGGTGTCGAGGTGCAGGTCGGCAAGTACCGCCTGGTGTTCCACGCGGGCTGAGCCGCCCGCAGCACGTCCGACCGGGGGGCCGGCAGGAAAGGCAGGGCAGACCGGCGTGTCCGGCGAGGCGCTCACCATCGGCGAAGTCATCGGCCGGCTGGCCGCCGACTTCCCGGACCTGACAGTGTCCAAGATCCGCTACCTGGAGAGCGGCGGCCTGATCAGCCCCGGCCGCACCCCGGCCGGCTACCGGCGGTTCAGCGAGCAGGACGTCGAGAAGCTGCGCTGGGTGCTGGCCGCCCAGCGCGACCAGTACCTGCCGCTGAAGGTGATCCGCCAGCACCTGGCGGCCGACGGGCCGCGGGCGGCGGCCGGGGACCCCGAGGAGATCGTGGCCGCGCTGACGTCGGGGGCCGGCCTCGGCGTGGGCGGTGCGGGCGGTGTGGGCGGTGCCGGCGGCGTGGAGGGTGCGGGCGGCGCGCGCGGCGCGGGCAGGGCCGATCAGGTCATGATCGGCGCCGGTCCGGATCCGCGGGAGACCGCCGATACCGTGGCCGATGCCGCCGCCCACGCTCACGCTGACGCCGCTCACGCTGATGCCGCCGCTCACGCTGACGCCACTCACGCCGATGCCGCCGCCCACGCTGACGCCCACGCCGAAGCCGGCGAGCCCCGCGCTGCCGGTCCCACCCCAGTGCCTTCGGTTCCTCCGGCGCCCCCGCCGCCCTTCCCGTCCTCCCTCACCCCGCCGCTGCCCCCGATCCCGCAGCCCCGGGCCCGCGCCGCCACGCCCGCCGACCCCGAGTTCTACGAGGCCGCCCACGCCGACGTCGGCGAGCTGCACCTGGGCCGGGAGGGACTGGCCCGCACCGCCGGCGTCCCGGCCTCGTTCATCGCCGATCTGGTCTCCTTCGGCCTGCTGCCGCCCGCCGAGTCCTACGGCGGCGACGCGGTGTTCATCGTCCGGGCCGCCTCCGCGCTCACCGAGTTCGGGCTCGAACCCCGGCATCTGCGGCCTCTGCTGACCGGCGCGCGCAACACCGCGGGACTGCTGGAGGGTCTGCTCCCGGCCCGGCGTCACGACGGGGTGGCCACGGCGGGGCGTCAGGCCGCCGCTTCGCGCGCCGCGGCGCGTTCGGCGCAAGCCGCTGCTGCTTCCGTGCGACTCTATGCCGCACTGTTACGGGCGGAATTGTCCGGACCCTCCCCTACTGCCGGGCCGGGAAACTTGGCAACCGGAGATTCTTCCCGCAACCCCGGAATGCCCGGCGGGCCCGCCGCGCGATAGGGTGGACACCGTGAACGAACTCGACGTCGTCGGCGTCCGCGTCGAGATGCCGTCCAACCAGACGATCGTCCTGCTGCGCGAAGTGAGCGGCGAGCGGTACCTGCCGATCTGGATCGGGGCCAACGAGGCCTCGGCCATCGCTCTGGCCCAGCAGGGCGTCACTCCTCCGCGCCCGCTGACCCACGACCTGTTCCGCGACGTGCTGGCCGCCTTCGGCCGCCAGCTGGTCGAGGTCCGGATCACCGCCATGCGCGACATGGTCTTCTACGCCGAACTGGTCTTCGACGGCGGCCTGCAGGTCAGCGCCCGCCCGTCGGACGCGATCGCGCTGGCGCTGCGCACCGGCGCCACGATCTACGGGGCCGAGGAGGTGCTCGCCGAGAGCAGCATCCTGATCCCGGACGAGCAGGAGGACGAGGTCGAGGTGGAGCGCTTCCGCGAATTCCTGGACCAGGTCTCGCCGGAGGACTTCGGCGCCTGATCCGCGCCGCCGCCGGAGCGCGGCGGCCCGGCGGGCGGACAGCGGTTCGAAGGGTGTCCCGATAGTCGGATTCGCGAAGACACGCCCGATCCCTCCTCGGCGATGTCGTTGACCGGCGCCTGGTGGCGCGCATACGGTCGAAGACAGCCGGCAGGCGGGGTTTGCGGAGGCCGATCGACGTCAAGGAATCCGTGCGACAGATCTTTTCGGGCCGGGACCAACCGGTGGGATCTTCGGCACGACGGTGAAGATCTTCAGGCGGCGGTACGGATCGGCGAGGGTCCTTCACCGGGCCCTTCAAGCGGAAGGCCAAGCACATGACCGGGACGGGTGCCGCGGGCGGGAGCGGGTTCCCGCGCGTGGTCGGACCGGGCGACCTGCCGGCCGCCTCCGCGCCGGCCGGGGACGCCCCGCTGCTGGGCTACCGCGGGCCGACAGCCTGCGCGGCCGCCGGGATCACCTACCGCCAGCTGGACTACTGGGCCCGGACCGCCCTGGTCGAGCCCTCGATCCGGTCCGCGGCCGGCTCCGGCTCGCAGCGGCTCTACAGCTTCCGCGACATCATCGCGCTGAAGATCGTCAAGCGGCTGCTGGACACCGGCGTCTCGCTCCAGAACATCCGGATCGCGGTCGGCTACCTGCGGGCCCGCGGCGAGGCCGACCTGGCCGGCGTCACCCTGATGAGTGACGGGGCCAGCGTCTACGAGTGCACCTCCCCGACCGAGGTCTTCGACCTGGTGCAGGGCGGCCAGGGCGTGTTCGGCATCGCGGTGGACGCGGTGTGCCGCGAGGTCGAGGGCACGCTGCGGCAGTTCCCGGGCATCGGCGACGGCGATCTGGGCCCCGGCAGCTCCGGCTCGGCGGCGGGCGCCGGCCCGGCCGGGAGCCCCGGTGCCGCCACGCCCGAGGGCATGGTCGACGAACTGGCCCGGCGCCGCCGGATAAGGGCCGTCTGAGGGCCGGCCGCCCTCCGCGCAACCGGCTTCGCACCTCAGGCGTCTTTCCGGACGTGAGACTTCCGCTGCTCGGCACCCGCAAGGCGCAGCGTCGGCTGTACCAGGCCGCCGCGCTGGCGACTTTGGCCTTCTTCGCGCCGATCACCGCTGTGCACGCCTACTCGGCCCCCTACCAGCGCACCGCGGCCACCGTCCCCTACGAGCCGGTCGCCGTGGTGTTCGGTGCCGCCGAGTACGCCGGGAACCCGACGCCGTACCTGGCCCGGCGCCTGGACGTGGCGCTGGACCTCTACCGCCGGGGCAAGGTGACGGTGATCCTCGTCACCGGGGCCACCGCGCCCGGCTACGACGAGCCCACGGCCATGCGCAAATACCTGCTGGCGCGCGGGGTGCCGAACGCCCGCATCGTGCGGGACTTCGCCGGGCTGGACACCTGGGAGTCGTGCGTGCGGGCCAAGAAGATCTTCGGCGTCGACCGCGCCACCCTGGTCACCCAGGACTTCCACCTGCCGCGGGCGCTGATGCTGTGCCACTCCGCCGGTATCGACGCCTACGGCGTGGCCGACACCGGTGCCGGGGCGGCGGGGGAGTCGGAGTTGCTGCACGACTCCGGCCGCGAGGTGCTCGCCGGCTTCAAGGCGCTGGGCCAGTCGGTGCTCCAGCCCGACCCGCGTTTCCTGGGCAAGAAGGAGACCGGGGTGACCGACGCGCTCGCCGCCGCCGGGAAGTCCGCCGCGTTCGCGCGGAGCCAGTGAGTGAGAGTGAGTACCCACTGAGTGCCAGTGAGCGCCAGTGAGCGAGTTTCAGCCGCCGGCGTTAGCGTCGGGGCATGATTACCGGCACGCACGCGATCCTCTACAGTACCGACGCCGAGGCCGACCGCGCGTTTCTGCGGGACGTGCTCGGGTTCCCGAACGTCGACGCCGGCGCCGGCTGGCTCATCTTCCGGCTGCCGCCGGCCGAACTCGGCGTCCATCCTGCTGACGCCCACGTCGAAAGACCCGCCGACGCAGCCCCGGCCGCCGAGCTCTACCTCATGTGCGACGACCTGGACGCGACGCTCGCCGACCTGGCGGCGAAGGGCGTGCGCCCGGCGGGGGAGCGGGTCGAGGCCCGCTGGGGCGTCCGGGCCTTTCTGCCGCTGCCCAGCGGGGCGACGCTGGGGCTCTACGAGCCTCGGCACCCGGTCGCCACAGACTTGTAGGCACAGACTTTGTAGGCACAGCCCTGTAGGCACAACCTGTAGGCGTCGCAGACCACTTACTCAGGCTTCGCAGGGCTCGCAGACTCGGCGGTGAACCAGCCGCCGTCCTCAGTGAGCATCCGCCCGAGGCGCAGTCCGGCTCCGGCCAGGACCTCCGGCAGCGCCTCGTCGCTCAGCTCGGCGGCGGTGAACTCCTGTTCCCACACCATCGCGTCGAACTCGTAGCGGACGCGGGCCCGCAGCAGGTCCGGTTCGGGCCGTTCGAGCACTGTCAGGGAGCTGCGAATATCCCCTTCCGTGCCCGTGGCGTCCGTCACCGTGCCGACCCAGCCGGGGCGGTGCCGCTGGATCACGACCGTCCCGCCGTTGGCCAGATGCCGGTCCGCCGACCTCAACAGCCGGGTGCGGTGCGGCTCGACGTTGTTCACCAGGTGCGAGGCGAGCAGGACGACGTCGAACCGCTCGTCGAGCTCCAACTCCTCGATCGAGGAGCACACCGTCTCGATGTCGTGGCACTGCTCCAGCATCTCCGGGGACTCGTCCACGCCGACGACCCGGTGGCCCAGACGCGCCAGCGGCGTGCTGATCCGTCCGGTGCCGCAGCCGAACTCGACGATGCTGGCCCCGGCCGGCACCGCCGCGTGCACGAGTTCCGCCTCGCCTCGGCTCGGCAGCCGGGTGTAGAGGTCGACCGCGCAGCCGTCAGGGGTGATCGCGCCCGGCCCGCTGCCCGAGGCGTCGGTTCGTCGGTTCATCGTGGCTCCTCTATCCGGCTGTCTCCTTGAGCCCGCGCCGGATCTCGTCCAGAATGCCCGGCACCGCGCGCTCGATCAGCTCCATGACATGTTCGAACGCTTCGTCGTCCTCATAGTACGGGTCCGGCACGTCCAGGTCCTGGCCCGCCGCCGGGTCGAACGAGCGCAGCAGCCGGATCTTCGCCCGGTCCCGGTCGTCGCGGGCCAGTGCCCACAGCTCCTGCCGGTGGCTCTCGTCCAGCGCGATGACCAGGTCGTAGTCGTCGAACCAGCCGCGGTGGAACCTGCGGGCCGAGTGGTCCGAGGTGAACCCGTGCCGGCGCAGCGTCCGCACCGTCCGGTGGTCGGCCGGGTCCCCGGCGTGCCAGCCGCCGGTACCGGAGCTGTCCACCACCGCGGGCAGCCCCTCGTCCTCCACATACTTGCGCAGGACGTGCTCGGCCATCGGCGAGCGGCAGATGTTGCCGGTGCACACGAACGTGACCCGGTAGGGGCGGCGCGCCCGGGAAGAGGTGGAGTCGGACATGTGATCGATTCTCTCGCGGCCTGGGCCGCTGTGCGGAATCGGCAGGTCAGGCCCCCTGCTGTCGGCGGGTCCGCGCGCTCGGGACCGGCAGGTCGGCGTCCCTGGTCCGAGGCGGCGCCCGAACCTGGCAGACTGTGCGCCCGTGGAACCGGGTGCGAAGACCGAAGGCGCGCAGGGCGCGGTGCTGCTGCTCGGCGGGCGCAGCGAGATCGGGCTGAAGGTGGCCGAGCGGCTCGCGGCCGGCCGGACCGTGGTGCTGGCCGCGCGGCGCAGCGACGACCTGGTCGAGGAGACGGCCCGGATGCGGGCGGCCGGGGCCGCGGACGTGCGCACCGTCGAGTTCGACGCCGACGAGGTGGCGGCCCATCCGGAGCTGCTGGCCAAGGTGTTCGAGGACGCAGGCCGGATCGGCGTCGCGGTCGTCGCCTTCGGGGTGCTCGGCGACCAGGCCCGGGCCGAGCAGGACCCGGCGCACGCCGTCGCCGTGGTGCACACCGACTACGTCGCGCAGATCAGCGTCCTGACGACCCTGGCCACCCTGCTGCGGGCCCAGGGCAGCGGCGACCTCGTGGTCTTCTCCTCGGTCGCCGGGCTGCGGGTCCGCAGGGCCAATTACGTCTACGGCTCGGCGAAGGCCGGACTCGACGGCTTCGCCAGCGGCCTGGGCGACGCGCTCCACGGCTCCGGCGTGCACCTGCTGCTGGTCCGCTCCGGCTTCGTCGTGGGCCGGATGACCGAGGGCATGAGCCCGGCGCCGCTGTCCAGCACGCCGGACCAGGTCGCCGACGCTGTCGTCAAGGCTCTGCGACGGCGGCGGATCCGGGTCTGGGTGCCGGGCGCGCTGCGGCCCGCGTATTTCGTGGCTCGACTGCTGCCGCAGGCGGTCTGGCGGAAGATGCCGCGGTGAGGGCGGTGAGGCCGATGAGATGGTGGCGCGGTGAGGGCTATGGGGCCGGTTCTAAACCTCCATCTCCGTCGGCAGCCCCGTCAACGCCACCAGCCCCGGCACCCGGAACGCTGACACCCTCGCGATCCGGTCCCCGCGGAACGTGATCACCTGGAGCGACTCGGCCTTGAGCCGGCTGCCGTCCCCGTCCTCGGTGGACGCGTAGACCGCGAAGGCCGGCTGCCCGTTCACAGCCGTCTGTGTCATCCGTCGATGCCGCTGGTTGTACTTCTTCGTGAGCCGGAACGTCAGCAACCGCCGCAGCATCGCCCTGCCCTGGAACCACATCGGCTGCGGCGGCATCTCCCAGATCGCGTCGTCGGTGAGCATGTCCATCAGCGCGTCGATGTCGGCGTCCACGAACGCCCGGGCCCAGCGGTCGAGGATCTCGCGCTGCTCGGCCACGCTCGGCTCGGACACCTCGTCCGCGTTCGGCGCGACCTCCGCCAGGCGGGTCCGGGCCCGCTTCAGCAGACTGTTCACCGCGGTCGTGGTCAGGCCGAGCAGGTCTGCGGTTTCCGCTGCTCGCCATCCGAGGACGTCTCGCAGAATCAGCACCGCGCGTTGGCGGGCCGGCAGGTACTGCAATGCGGCTATCAGGGCCAGGCGGAGGCCGGCGCGTGCGGCGACCACCGAGGCCGGGTCGGCGCTCGCCGCGTCCATCGCGATCAGCGCGTCCGGCAGCGGCTGCAACCACACGATCTCGCGCGGGATCGCGCTCAGATCGCCTTCCGGTTCGGTCGCCGGCGCGCCGAGCCCGGCCGGCAGCGGCCGCCGGGTGCGGTGTTCCAACGCGGTCAGGCAGGCGTTGGTGGCGATGCGGTAGAGCCAGGTCCGCAGCGAGGCCCGGCCTTCGAAGCCCTCGAACGAGCGCCACGCCCGCAGATACGTTTCTTGGACCAGGTCCTCGGCGTCGTGGATGGAACCGAGCATCCGGTAGCAGTGCGCGAGGATCTCCGGGCGGAACGGGTCGGCGAGGCGGACGAAGTCGTCCTCGACCCGCATCTCGCCTCCAGCCGTCGCCCCGGTGTCCAGCATGTTGTCCAGGATGGTCATCTTCTTGCTCTCCCTGGCGCCTCAAGGGTGGCACGGACGCGCCTCCAGTAGTACCGACCCGCCGGCGCCCGGAAAGTGGTCGCGGCCCGGCCGACCAGTTCCGGCCGCGGGCCCGGTCTCCATCGACATGAGTACCGCCGCGGCCCCGAAGCCGCCGATGTCCGCCGCCCAACGCTGGGTCCTGATCCTCACCTCGGCGTCCGCGTTCATGATCGCGCTGGACGGCACGATCGTGACCACCGCCCTGACCACCATCAAGAAGTCCCTCGGTTCCTCGGTGGAGGCGCTGGAGTGGACGGTCAGCGCCTACATCCTCACCTTCGCCGTGCTGATGCTTACCGGTTCGGCGCTCGGCGACCGGTTCGGCCGCCGCCGGCTGTTCGTCGCCGGGCTGGGCCTGTTCACCGCGTCCTCGGCCGCCTGCGGCCTGTCCACCACCGTCGGCGAGCTGATCACCGCCCGGGCGGTGCAGGGCGCCGGCGCCGCCGTCATCATGCCGCTGGCCGTGGCGCAGCTCGGCGCCGCCTTCCCGCCCCAGGAGCGGGGCCGGGCCATGGGCCTGTCGGCCGGCATCATCGGCCTGGCCACGGCCGGCGGCCCGTTCGTGGGCGGGGTGGTGGCGCAGGGGCTGGCCTGGCAGTGGCTGTTCTGGGTCAACGTGCCGGTGGGCCTGCTGGTGATCGTCGGGGTGCTGTTCAATGTGAGCGAGACGCACGGTCCGCAGGCCCGGCTGGACCTGGTCGGCGTGCTGCTCACCACCGGCGGCGTGCTGGGGCTGGTGTGGGCGCTGGTCCGGGGCAACGACGTGGGCTGGACCTCGCCGGAGACGCTGGGCTCGCTGGCCGCCGGCGTGGTGCTGGTCGTGGTGTTCGTGCTCTGGGAGCGCCGGACGGCCGCCCCGATGGTCCCGATGCGGTTCTTCGGCAGCCGGGCCTTCTCCGCCGGGAACTTCGCCAGCTTCACGTTGACCGCGGGCATGTACGGGTTGCTGTTCTTCCTGGCGCAGTACTACCAGCAGGTGCTGCACTGCGGCCCGTTCGGGGCCGGTACTCGGATGATGCCGTTCACGGCCACCTTGCTGGTCTTCGGTCCGCTGTCCGGGCGCCTGTCCGACCGGTTCGGCGAGCGGAACCTGATCGTCGGGGGCCTGGTGCTGACGGCGCTGGGCCTGGCGGTGATCGCGGCGCAGGCCGGGCCGGACGCGTCCTGGCCGGCGATGATTCCGGCGCTGGTCGTGACCGGTACGGGGATCTCGACGGCGATTCCGCCGGTGCAGAAGGCGGTGGTCGGGGCGGTGCGGCCGCAGGAGATCGGGCAGGCTTCGGGCGTTTTCAGCATGCTGAGGCAGTTCGGTGCGCTGTTCGGGACGGCGGTGTCCGTCGCGGTGTTCGCGGGCGCGGGGAGCTATGCCGATGTGAAGTCGTTCTCGGACGGTTTTTCCGCGGCGATGGGTGTTGGGGCTGTGGTCGCGGGGGTGGGTGCGGTGGTGGCTTTGCTGTTGCCGGCGCGGCGGGGGGTTGGTGCGGTTGGGGCTGATGCGGTTGGGATTGGTGCGGTTGGGGCGGGCGCTCCGGCGGGAGCGGTGAGTCCGACGGTTGTGGCGGCGACTGTTACTACCGCTGGGGAATGAGGGATATGAGAAAGACCGCGACCGAACCGGGGTTCCCCCGGTTCGGTCGCGGTCTTTTCGGCGTCACGGCCCGTCCCGTGACGCCACGCCGGACAAAGCGGAGAGGCCGCAAGCCCCCTTACTGCCCGCCGCCTTGTCCGGACGCACCCTGCGAGATGGTGTTGAACAGGGTCTCCTCGCGGTCGTACCGCTGAGTCAGTCCGTTGCCGTAACGGTGCCACCAGGTGTCGGTCTGGCCGTGCTGGTGGGTGGTGGTGTTCCCGTACACGGTCTGGTCGTAGTTGATCCGCGCGTCGTGGAACTGCTGCTGGAACTGGTCCGGGGTCAGCTGCTGGAGCGCGGTCATATTGTCCGCGGTGACCGAGCCCGCCGAGGTGTGGACCTGGCCGTCGACCATGGAGTTCAGGATGGCGCGGGTGCCGCCGACGCCTCGCATGTGGGCGCTGGAGGCGATGGCGGCGCGGATGCCGGGGTCGGTGAAGTCGCCGGCGCCGGCCTGCTCGGCGTGCTGGGTGAGCAGGTTGGCCACCACCGCGTGCTCCTCCGGGCTGCCCTGGCCGTACTGGTTGCGGGCGGCCATGATCTGGTCGTAGCCGTTGTGCGAGCTCTGCCGGAAGCCGTAGACCTCGTCGACGCCGCCCTGCTCGCCGTGCGCGCCCTCGCTGGCCATCACCGAGTTCACGACGCGGTCGTCGATCAGGGGGTGGGTCTGGGTCTGGGGCGCGGTGGGTGCCGGGTGCGGCGGGGTCGCCGGGGTCTGGGCTGCTGCCGCGGTGGTTGTCGCGGCGGTTGTGGCTGCGTTCGTGGCGGTGGTCGTGCCGGTTGCGGTGGTGGCGGACGGCGTCGTCGCCCCCGGTGTCTGCGGCTTGCCGTTCAGCCCGAGCGCCTTGAAGACGTCGGCGGTGTCCTTGTCCAGCTGCTGGTAGTCCTTCAGCACGGTCTCCACCGCGCCGCCGAGCGTCTCGACGAACTTCACGACCTTGTCCAGGCCGCCGACCAGCTGCCCGTGCAGGTTGTCGTTGGCCGAGCCGACCGCCGAGCCGATGCCGGCGAAGGTGAGCACGTCCACCACCACCGTCTCGACCGCGCCGACCACGCCGGAGGCGGCGCCGGCCACGGCCCGGACCTCGCCCAGCGCCGCCTCGATCCCGGCGGCCAGGACGGTGAACGCCCCGCCGGCGGCCGGCGCGGGGGTGGCCGGTGCAGAGGTGGGGCGGGTGCTGGTGCTCTCCATGGTCGCCATGGCTCGTTCCCTTCAGAGCTGGGTGGGACGCCGGCGGGCGCCGATCGACGCCCGCCGGCGGGAAGACGGGTCCGGGTCCGGGATCCGGGATCCCCGTGCCGGTGCCGGTGCCGGTGCCGGTGCCGGTGCCGTGCCGGGTGCTACAGGTCGCCGCCGATCAGGCCGGGGGAGACCGGCGAGCTGGCGCCCCAGACGTCCTCGGTCTCCACCAGCCACGGCGGGATCCGGCGGTTGCCGGCGTCGCCCATCCCGGCCCCGGCCATGCCGCTCATCGGCATCATCGGCATCATCCCGGCGCGCCCGGCGGCCGCGGCGGCGGCCTGTCCCATCGCGCCGCCGGCGAAGTCGTTGACCGCCGCGCCCTCGGCGACGGCCAGGTTCTTCGCCGCGTCGGCCGCGGCCTTGGCGGCGTTGGGGTCGATGCCGCTCCCGCCGCCGAGGCTGGCGCCTCCTCCGCCGCCGAGCTTGCCGAGCTTGTTGGCCAGGAACCGGGAGCCGAGCACGCCGGCGGCGTCGGCTGCGGCGCGCTTGTCGGCCGAACCGTCCTTGTTCTTGTCCTTGTTCTGGTCCTGGTTCTGGTTCTGCGCGACGTTGGAGGCGTTGAACAGGGCGGAGTTGTTCGGCACCGGTTGCAGCGGCGAAAGGCCGCCGGGCGTGGCCGATCCGGCGAACTTCCCGGCCACGGCGGCCGCCGCGGCGGCCAGCCCGACCGTGTACATGTCGCCGAACAGCGGGTTGTCCGAGCCGGCCGGGTTCGCGCCGCCGGTCTGCACCGGCTGCGGCAGCAGCGTCGAGCTGCCCGGCAGCGACAGCTGGCCGCCGGGGGCGGGGTCCAGCGGCCCGATCGGGGTGCTGCCGGCCGCGACGGTCGGGGGCGGGCCGCCGGGGGTGGCCGGCGCGGCGTCCGGGGCCGGGGGGAACCGGTTCTGCGCCACCACGTAGCTGCTGGCGAGCGTCTTCATCACGGTCACCGCTTGCGCGTGCGCGGCCGAGGCGGCGCCGATCGCGCTCTGCTGGGCGTCCACCGCGGCCATGGCCTTGGCCTGGTCGGTCTGCATCTGCGCCACGACCGGGGCCGGGGTGGCGGCGTCGATCGGGAGCGGGGTGGTGGCCAGGGCCAGGGTGGCGGGGGTGACGGTGGGGATGTCGACGGGGGCGGGCATGGCGGCGCGCGCCTTGGTCAGCGAGTCGACGGCGTCGTAGGTCAGGTCCCGCATCTGCAGCGAGGTGTCGGCGACCTTGCGGATGCCGCCGATCAGGTCGCTGACCATCCGCTTGTACTCGTCGGAGGCGGTACCGCGCCACTCGTCGTCGAAGTTGCGCAGCCGGCCCTCCAGGTTCGAGGCCTGCTCGTGCAGCATCTTGCCGGTGGCGTCCCAGGCCTGCGCGGTGTTGACGCCGGTGGCCGGGTCGCTCTCGTAGAGCATGTGCGTGAGCTGCGTCAGGCTGTACTGCGAGAAATCCGTGGAGACGGGCTTGGTCACGCTCACACACCTCCCTGCGGGGTGCCTTGGAAGTAGCTGGTCCAGGAGGGGTCCGGCCCGGTGGTCGGCGCCGGGGCGACGGCCGGGGCGACCGCCGGGGTCGCGGTGGCCGGCGGCGGCGTCCACACCGGCAGCGCCCCGTCGGACGGCTGCGCCCCGGTCACGAGATGGCCGACCGGCGAGGAGAAGCCACTGACCGGCACCGCTGTCGAGGAGGAGGGGTCGCCGGGGGCGTTGGCGACGAAGGCAGCCGAGGTTGCGTCCGTGGCGCCCGGGGCTGTGGAGCCCGGAGCCGTGGAGCCGGGAGCCGTGGAGTCCGGGAACGAGGCCTTGTTGTCACCGTCGACCTGCGTGTGCTGCCAGGAGTGGCCGTGGTCCGGGCCCGAGTGGTCGTTCCCGACGTGCACCGGCCCGCCGTGCTCGTAGCTCTGCGACCCGACCGGCGGCGACCCGCCCAGCGCCTGCGAGATGTTCTCGTCGGCGCGCCGGTAGCCGTCGGCCACCGTCCCGGTGACGGTCCCGGCGAACGCGATCGCCTGTTTCACCTGCCCGAGCAGGCTGTACATCTCCTCGATGGCCGCCTGCTCGCCGGCTCCCAGCGCCCACGCCTCGGAGAAGGCGCCGTACTGCGGCGGCGTGTCGGACATGGTGGCCAGATGGTCCATCGGGGCCTGAATGCTCTCGATCTGCGTCGTGAACTCGTCAGCGAAATCGGTCAGCGACTTCAGATGGATGGAGAAGGACTGGTCGGGCGTGGGCTGATCGGGCATCGCTCACAGCTCCTGTACGGGTCGGGTCAGGAATCGCGGCCGAGCGCGGAGCCGTGGGCACGGCCGGCGGGAGGGGGTTTCCCGCCGGTTGGGGACAGCCGTGCCCGACGGCGGTCCGCATCAGGCGAAGTAGCTCGTGTTCTGCTGCTCCAGCGCGTACTGCAGGTCGTGCGCCTCAGTGACCTTCGCCGAGAACTGGTTGATGGTCGCCACGATGTCGGCCGTCGCGGCCCGCAGCTTGGTCTCGGCGGTGTCGGCGGCCACACCGGCCGACGAGCCCGACTCCACCCAGGTCTGCTTCATCGGCTGGAGGCTGGTCAGCAAATCCTCCAGGTACGCGGTCAGCGCGGCAGCCTTGGTGGACAACGTCCCGGCACTGGTCTGCAGCGCTCCGAAATTCACACTGATCTGATCGGCGGTCATGCTCAGGATCCCTCCTCGAAGTCGATGTCGAAGTCGATGTCGGTGTCGGTGTCGGTGTCGAAGTCGATGTCGATGTCGATGCTGATGTCGAACGCGGCGGCGAGCGGCTCAGACACCACCGAGACGCGACAGCACACTGCTGTTCGCCCCGGCGTTGCCGGCCAGCGTCCGCAACGTGTCATGGACCTGCGTGTCACCCGAGCCGTAGTTCTGGAAGCTCTTGTTGACGAGGTCCGACATGACGTCGATCTCCCGCGAGGCGACCGTCATCTGCTCCTGCAGCTCGGTGTGCAGGTTCCAGAAGGCGATGGCCTGGTTGCCCTGGTACTGCGCCAGCGTCGACGTCAGCTCGCTCTCCAGGTCGTTCATGGTCTTCTTCGCGTTAGCCGCGCACTCCTGAAAGCCCTGGATCGCTCGCGCCATCGCAGCGGCATCACTCAGGAAACCGGGACCGGCCACGTGGGCCACCTCCTTCTGTCTGGGAAACCCGCGCTGGGAACACGCCGGAGCAGGTCTCCGGCTCATAGCGGATACGGTAGGGATTCCGTGCATGTACACCACACGGCACAACTGCCGGTCGCGGCGACGGCAGAAGTACCCACGTGGGGGAGATGGGGGTCGGGGTCGGGTTTGAGTTCGGGGTCGGGGACGGAGTTGGGGTCGAGGTCGGGGTCGAGTGCAGGGGTAACGGTAAAGTCAAATGCTTAAGAGCAAAGTCAAAGGCAGGTGCCTCCGGCGGGCCTCTGATCCCTCGGAGAACTGGCGCCAGTCCATAGGTGGGCCCTGCTAGTCCCTGCGCTGGCGGTTGGTGAGGTGGGGGTTTGTTCCCCTCGGTCACGTCGGCAGCCCTACGGGTACAGCACCGCCGCCCAGGTATCAAGTCCATGCCGCTGCGGTAATGATTGTTGGGCTGCGGTTGGGCTTGCATGAACTTGACACCTGGTCGGCGGTACTGTAGGCAAAGCCCTGCCGACGTGACCGAGGAGAACAAACCAACAACCCAGGCAGAGAGCTGACAATCACGGGGGAGGGGGCTGGGTGCCTCGCTGATTCCGGCCGCCGGGAAGGTTCAAAGCAAAAGCGGCGGCTGAAGGCATCCCCAAAGGCTTGCCTCACCGGGTGGCTGAAGACTCTCTCGCATGGGCGGCTAAAGCCCCTGCCTCACCCGGCGGCCGCAGGGCTGAAGCGGGCCACCACCGCCCCCGGATCCTTCAGTCCTCTCCCTGGGTTTTGGTTTGTTCTCCTCGGTCACGTCGGCAGGGCTTTGCCTACAGTACCGCCGACCAGGTGTCAAGTTCATGCAAGCGCAACCGCAGCGCTAGAACAACAAGGTTCCGGCATGGACTTGATACCTGGGCGGCGGTGCTGTACCCGTAGGGCTGCCGACGTGAGCGAGGGGAACAAACCCCCACCTCACCAACCGCCAGCGCAGGGACTAGCAGCCACCACCCTATGGAGCAGCGCCAGTTCTCCGAGGGATCAGAGGCCCTCGCCGGAGGCGCCTGCCTTACCCAGCTTTTGACTTTGGTTTTTAGTCTTCAACCGCACCCACCCACCCCTCACCTCACCGGCCCCGTCCAAGCCACCTGCGCCTGCACCACCCCACCCCTCCGATGCACCAAAACCCCCCGCCCAGGCGGCTGCGGCCCCGGCTTCACAGCCCCCAACAACGCCCCCTCGTCCTTGCTCCCCGACATCACCAACCCCGGCGACCCCAGCTCGCGCAGTCGCTGCAGCACCGGCTCGAACAGCCCGCGTCCGGCGCCGCCGCTCCCGCGTGCGATCACGAGGTGTAGGCCGATGTCGCGCGCCTGCGCCAAGTAGTCCAGCAGCGGCGCCAGCGGATTCCGGCCGGGGACGGCCACCAGTTCGTAGTCGTCGACGATCACGAACAACTCAGGACCCTTCCACCAGCTCCGCTCACGCAGCTGCTCCGGAGTGACCTCCGGGCCGGGCAGCCTGCGGCGCATGGCCTCGGCGAGGTCGTTGACCAGCTCGACGACCGCCGGCTCGCTCCCCGCGTAGCCGAGCAGATGCTCTCCAGCCACAGCATCCAGCAGCGCGCGCCGATAGTCGACGACCGCAATAGCCGCCTCCTCCGCCGCGTAGTTGGCCACGATCCCAGCAGCGATGGTCCGCAGCAGACCACTCTTGCCACTCTCCACATCCCCGAACGCGATGAAATGCGGATCACTGTCGAAGTCCACGAACACCGGCTGCAGATCCGCCTCCGACAACCCGAACGGCACCGCCCGACTTGTGGCCCCCTCGCTGAGCCCCGCGCTGAGCCCCACCAGCGCCCTCACCTCCTCCGGCGTAACAACCCTCGGCAACATCCGCACCTGCGGCGCCACCCCCCGCCCCCACGCCACCGCGACCCGCTTGACCAAATCAGCAGTCCCCACCCCAAGCGTGTCAGCCCGAGTCCCCCCATCGACACGCGGCAGCGCCCCAAGAAAGTGCAGCTTGTCCGGCGTCAGCCCACGCCCCGGCGCCCCAGCCGGCACATTCGCCGCCGCCCGCCGATCGACCAGCGACTCCCCAGGGTCGCCGAGCCGCAGCTCCAACCGCGTTCCGATCGCGTCGCGCAGCGCTGGGCGCACCGTCATCGCGCGGTTGGTCGTAATAATCACGTGGAGCCCAAACCCCAACCCCCGCGCCGCCAGCGCCGTAATCGGCTCCTCCAGCAGCTCGTACTCCTGCCGCAACGTCGTCCAGTCGTCAACGATCAGGAACACATCCCCGAACGCCCGCCCGTCCGCCGCCCCTGCTCCCGCTCCCGCCCCCACGCCCACGCCCAGCCCCGCCCCCAGCTCCGCGCGCCGCAACCGGAACGCAGCGGCCGAGTCGATCCCGGCCGCGGCGAACTGCTGCTCCCGCTCCGCCAGCAGCGTCGTCAGCTCGCCGACGATCCGCCGCACCCGCTCCCCATCGCGCCGCGTGGCGTAGCCGCTGACATGCGGTAGCCCCGCGATCGGACCCAACGCCCCACCGCCGGTGTCCAGGATGAAGAACTGCACCTCCTCCGGCGTATGTGTAACCGCCAAGGCGCTGACCAGCGTCCTGATCAACGTGCTCTTACCACTCTGCGGACCCCCGACCACCATCGCGTGCCCGGCAGCGCCCGACAGGTCCGTCCACAGCAGATCCCGGCGCTGCTCGAAAGGCTTGTCGACGAGCGCCAACGGCACCGTCAACCGCCCCAGCCCACCCCACCCCACCGGGCACAACCCCCGCTCGGCATCCACCCCCAGCGGCGGCAGAATCGCGTCCAGGCTCACCGGCTCGTCCAGCGGCGGCAGCCAGATCTGGTGCGCCGCCGGTCCGGCGCCCTCCAGCCGTCCGACCATCGCGTCCATGATGCTGGGCCCCACCCCGGCGGCCGGCGTCAGCAGCTCCGCCGGGTCCGGTACCGCCGGCGCCACCGGCGCCTGCGCGTCGATCACCGGCGCCAGCGTGAACGGCAGGATCCTGCTGTGCGTCCCCCCGCCCGCCGACCGGCCGCGGGCGGGCATCGGCCCGGACACATACGCGGCCTTGAACCGCAGCAGCGTCTCAGTGTCCGTCTTCAGGTACGCCGAGCCCGGCACCGACGGCAGCTGGTACGCGTCCGGCACGCCGAGCACCGCGCGGCTCTCCGCCGCCGAGAACGTCCGCAGCCCGATCCGGTACGACAGGTGCGCGTCGAGCCCGCGCAGCCGTCCCTCCTCCAGCCGCTGCGAGGCCAGCAGCAGGTGGATCGCCAGCGACCGGCCCAGCCGGCCGATCATCACGAACAGGTCGATCAGCTCGGGCCGGTTGGACAGCAGCTCGCTGAACTCGTCGATGATCACCAGCAGCGCCGGCAGCGGCTTCAGATCCGCCCCGCGCTCCCGCGCCCGCTCGTAGTCCCGCACCGACGCGTAGTTCCCGGCCGCCCGCAGCATCTCCTGCCGCCGCAGCACCTCGCCGTTGATGGCGTCGGCCATCCGGTCCACCAGCGTCAGTTCCTCGGACAGGTTGGTGATCACCGCGCAGACGTGCGGCAGCCCGGACATCCCGGCGAACGTCGCCCCGCCCTTGAAGTCGACCAGCGCCAGGTTCAGCGTCTCCGAGGAGTGGGTGGCGACCAGCCCGGTCACCAGCGTGCGCAGCAGCTCGCTCTTGCCCGAGCCGGTGGCCCCGATCACCAGGCCGTGCGGCCCCATCCCGTCCTCGGCCGCCTCCTTCAGGTCCAGCGCCAGCGGCCGTCCGACCGGGTCCATCCCGATCGGGATCCGCAGCCGGTCCCGCGGCGCCCGCGGCTGCCAGGTCCGCGCCGGGTCCAGCTGCTCCGGATCGCCGATCCCCAGCAGCTCGGGCAGCCCGAAGTCGGCGGCCATCGGCGAGGCCGCCGAGGTGGGAGCCCCCTGATAGACGCCGGCCAGCCGCCGGGCCAGCGCCTCGGCGCTGGCCGGGTCCAGGCCGTCCGGCCGCCCCAGGAACTCCAGGTGCCGGTCCCGGCCCTCGCCGACCACCAGGCCCATCCGGTCCGCTCCCACGTGCAGCCGCCCCTGGTAAGGCCGGGCGATCGGCGAGGGCTCGGCCCCGGCCAGCTCCAGCACCGTCACGCCGTGCCGCCCGGCGGCCGGCGCCAGCGCCGGGTCCCCGCCGGTCCGCCCGCCGTCCACGATCACCAGGATGTGCGGATCCTGATACCCGGCGGCCCGGCCGCCGCCGAAGGCCGCGCGCCGCGCCACATCCTCGTCCAGCAGCTCCCCGAGCCGCTCCAGATCCCCCGCCACCAGCCGCGCCGGCCCCACCGCGTCCTGCGTCCCGGCGACGTCCCCGCCCGGAGCGCCCGGCGCGGCCGGAGCGGCCTGCGCGTGCGGCAGCCACTTCAGCCACTCCCACTCCGCGTGCCACGGATCCCCGACGCACAGCGCGATCCGCAGATCCTCCGGCGCGTGGAACGTGGCCAGCTGCGCCACCAGCGCCCGCACCAGCGGCACCGTCGTCTCCCGGTCCCCGCTCAGTGCCACCGACGCGAACGACCGCAGCGACAACGCCACCGGCAGGTCCGGCACCGTCGCGTAGGTCCGGATGAACTGCCGCAGCGCCGCCGACGACACCGGGTCCAGATCCTCCAGCGGCGCCGTCTGCGGCGCCCGCAACGGCGTGGCCAGCCGCTGCGGCCCGCGCCCGACCCGGGCGTGCCCGAAATCGTCGTCGGTCCGGCGCCGCTCCCAGTGCCGGCTCTGCGCCACCCGCAGCCACAGGTCCGTCGGCTCCGGCCGGGCCAGTGCCAACGACGTCCGCTGCGCCGCCGCCACATCGCGCACCTGCTGCCGCAGCCCCGACAGGTACCGGTGGTAGTCCCGCCGCTCGGCGTTGATCTGGGCCTTCTTCTGCGCCCCGCCCCGGGTCACCGACATCAGGATCATGCCGATCATGGTGCTGCCGTACAGAGCGGCGAAGACATACGTCATCGCCCCGCCCTTGTCGCCCATGTAGAAGAACGACATGGCGCCCATGCCGAGCATCATCGGCAGCATGAACATCAGCTGATTGAGATTCGCGCCGGACCCCTTGGCCAGCACCGGCGGCGCCTGGAGCTGGATCTCCGCGCCCGGCAACCCGGACAGCCCGGGCGCCCCGCCTCCGCCCCCGCCGCCGCGGCTCCGGCCGGTCTCCCGGGGCGGACTCATGGTGGTGGTCGGCATCACCGCGGTGCTCTCCTATCGGCGCTCGCCGGCCCGCGACCGGCCCCGCCGATCCGCACCGACCCGGACATCCACTCCACTGCGTGCTGCGGGCCCAATTTACGGCGCGGAGCCCCCCGCACAGGTGGGTACTTTTGCCGTCCGTCGACCGGCCCGGACCGCTTTAGCCTGAAGCCCGATCATCGATGAGCCTTGTCATCCACCCACTCACAGGCAGGCGGTGCCCGACATGTTCGTGATACCGAACTCCAGCGCTATGGACGCCACCGCGTACGGCGGCGGCCCGAGCACCTTCGTGTCGCGGATCGCGACCGGATCGCCGGAGCGGATCGCGCAGCTGGTGGAGCAGCGGCTCAAGCAGGCCGAGCAGTTCCTGAAGCTGATCGAGCAGGCCCGCTCGGCGGTGCAGACCCTGGACAAGGCGTGGTCGGGGCAGGCCGGGGAGACCGCGGTGAAGAAGTTCACCGACACCCTGGAGTCGTTCGAGAAGATCGTGAAGGTCATCGAGGCCTCCTCGCAGCTGCTGGGCGTCTCCGGCACCCTGGTCAAGGCCGCGCAGACCGCCTACACCTCGGTGGTCTCGGCGGTGAACCCGGTGGTCGCCTCGCTGGCCTCCAACTGGTGGACCTACTGGGCCGCGGTGTCGCTGTCCACCTCGGCCAGCGCCGGCCTGCGGGCGTTCATCGAGGGCGTCGAGGCGCTGCTGAACGCGCTCGGCGGCAGCCAGCTGATGCAGGAGATCACCACCCTGGTGCAGATCGTCCAGGACGTGGAGAAGCTGATCGGCAGCGGCTCGCACGGCACCGCCGTCCCGCCGGCCGGCACCTACGCCAAGCCCAGCACCGGCGGCCTGTCGCAGAACGCGCTGCACGCCCCGCCGCAGATCGCCAGCACCACCGGCCAGCAGGTGGCGGCCAACGGCGGCTACGACGCCTCGGTCGCGGCCACCCTGGGCCAGTACGCGCACCCGAACACCTCGGCGCGCGCCGACGGCACCTACCCCACCGGCACCTCGGCGTCCACCGACCCCTACAACAACGCCGCCGCGCAGATCCCCTACACCGGCGGCACCTCGGCGGCGTCGCAGTACCCGAACACGGCGATCCCGACCACCGCGATCCCGAACCCGGCGTACCCGAACACCACGTTCCCCACCACCGCGTTCCCGACCGCCGCCCAGCCCACCGCCGGCCAGCCGGCCGCCGACACCAGCGGCTTCATCCCGGTCGACCCGCCGCTGCGCGGCGCCGACATCCCGGTCACCGCCCAGCCGATCTCCACTCCCGCCGCCCCGGCCGCCCCGGTCACCCCCGTCGCCTCGGCCCCGGCCGCCCCCGCCGTCCCGCCCGCGCACGCCGCCACCCCGCCCGGCGACATCACCGTCACCACCACCTACGACGGCGTCAGCACCACCGTCACCATGCCGGTCGGCACCCAGACCGATGTCACGCTCGTCGACCCGACGAATGGCAGCACGGTCACCGAGCACATCATGGCGAGCGCTTCCTAGAGAATCGCGATTCAGCGCGCCGGAAACGCATCACATAACGCACCGGGAATCGCACGTCCAGAGGCGGAGTAAATGGAAAGCATCGACACAGCGACCAACGTCGAAGCGCTCATGGAGCGTATTCGCGGCCAGCAGGCGGACATCGAGCGCATCCAGCGCGAGCTGGAGGCCACCGAGGTCGTCGGCGCCAGCCGGGACGACGAGATCCGGGTCACCGCGCGCGGCAACGGGCAGGTGGTCGGCGTCGACATCCACGACGAGGCGCTGCGCCGCAACGACGCGCACGAGCTCGGCGAACTGGTCAAGGAAGCGGTCAACGACGCGCTGCGCAAGGTCGCCGAGGCCGGCAGCGCCCGCTTCCAGCCGGTGATCGAGGCCGCCGCGCCCGGCGCGGGATTCTGAGGTGGCCGGAGCCCACGGCGGCCTGACCCAGGCCCCGCGCCCCGGCCGGCCGTCCGCCGGCTCGTCCGTCGGCTCGGCTTCCGGCGCCTCCGCCGGCGCGTCCAACGGCGCCTCCGCCGGCGCGTCCAACGGCGCGTCCAACGGCGCGTCCGCCGCCGACCCCGCCGCGCCGAACCGCATGACCTGGGCCCGCCGGGCGACCGTCGTCAGCCCCCGGGCCCGGGTGGACGTGGCGCTGCCGGTCCAGAGCACCGTCGCCGAGCTGGTCCCGGAGCTGGTCCGGCTCTCCGACGCGCAACGCCACGCCGGCCCCGGCCACACCGGCTGGGTGCTGGCGCGCCTCGGCGGCGCCCCGCTGCCGCCGGAGCTGACGGTGGCCGCCGCCGGCCTGCGCGACGGCGACGTCCTCTACCTGGTGCCGCGCGAACGCCAGGGTGCGCCGATGCTGTTCGACGACGTCGTCGACGCGATCGCCAGCGCCTCGGAGAACTCCGAAGGCGCCTGGCGCCCGGCGGTCGCCCACCGGGTCGGCGCGGTCGGCGGCGCGGTGGCCCTGGCCGGTGCCACCATGCTGCTGTTCGCCCTGCTCTCCGGCAAGGCCGCCGCCCCGGCGGCCACCGGGGGCGCGCTGCTGGTGCTGCTGCTCGCCGCCGGGGCGCTGAGCCGGGTGGCGCGCGACCTACGGGCCGCCATGGCGTGCGCCGCCGCCGGCATCCCGGCCGCCGTCACCACCGGCCTGGCGGCCCTGCCGCCGCACCACCTGTGGCCGGTCCACGGCGGCGCCGCAGCCTTCGGACTCGGCGTCACCGGCGCCTACGCGGTGCTCGCCATGATCGCGATCCGCTGCTGGTCGGCCTGGTTCGGCGCGTCGGCCGCGTTCTGTGCTTTCGGCGCCGCCACCGCTGCCGTCGTCGGCCTGGCCGGAGCCACCGCCGCGCACGCCGGAGTGGTGCTGGCGGTGCTGGCCACCGCGCTGGCCGCCGCCGCGCCGATGGTCGCGATGCGGCTGGGCCGGCTGCCGCTGCCGCGGGTGCCCTCGGACATCGCCGCGTTCCGCGAGAACGAGGAGCCCACCCTCGGCCCGGACGTCCTGGGCCAGACCACCGCCGCGCAGCGGATGCTCACCGGCCTGCTGGCCGCGCTCGGCCTGTCGGTGGTCGCCGGCGCGGTCGCGACGCTGCGCGCCGCCGGCGCCTGGCCGGTCGTGCTGGTCAGCCTGCTGAGCATGGTGTGGATGCTGCGATCGCGCTCCTACACCGACACCGTGCAGCGCGTGGTGCTCGTCGGCACCGGACTGGCCTCGCTGGGCTGGCTCGCCGTCACCCTGGTGCAGCGGCACGAGAAAGCACTGCTGGTGGCGGGCGTCGTCGTGCTCGCACTGGCCGGGCTGGCGTGCTTCGTCTACGCTCGGCACGCCGGACAGGGACGGCGCTCGCCGTACTGGACCCGGCTCATGGACCTGGCCGAATTCCTCGGAGTGGTGGCGCTGCTGCCGATCGCCGGGGTCGCGCTCGGGGTGTACGAGCACCTGGGGCACATCAAGAGCTGACCGCAGACGGGGAAGGTGGCCGGACCGGCGGGCGGTCCGGCCACCTTGATGTCCGGGTCCGGCTTCCGTCAGGTGAACGCCAGCGGCAGCGTCCGCAGCACGAACTCCTGGTGGCGGCCGTTCGCCCGCACCGCCGGCACCGGAGGCACCAGCTTGTCGACGTCGGGACCGGCGATCCGCATCGCCGACGCGCCCCGGATCCGCCCGCGCGGGGTCCGGCTCAACGTGTACGACGAGCAGGTGAACGCCGCACCCGGAGCCCACTGCACCAGCAGCCCGGCCGGATCCAGCGAACGATGCGGCTCGAAACAGACCTGCCGCAACCGGCCGGTCGACCAGTCCCGCCACGTCTCCCGCACCTCGGACGGCGCCGGATCCCCGGCGTTCAACGCCACCAGCAGCTCCTGGCCGAACTCCATCTGGTCCAGCGCGTCGGCCGAATACCCGGCCGAGTCCAGCCGCGACACCAGGCCCAGCGCCGCACTGGCCACGGCGCGCGCCGCTCCCAGCTCGCCGCCGCCGCGCGCCATCGCGGCGTGCGGAGCCTGGCGCGGGCGGTAGCGGAGCGTCAACCAGTAGACGCGCATCGGGCCGCGGTTTACGGGGACGGGGACGGGGACGGCCGGAGCAGGGGGCTGATTCGGGGCGGGGTGCGCCGAGCTGCCGATCGCGGCCAGGGCCTGCGGTGTCAGGGCCGGAAGGGTCACGGTCAGGTCGAGATCCGCGGCTGCGGACGTGGACGCCGATGACGGCGGTGGCGGTGGCGGTGAAGAAGCCTGATTCGCGGCTCCTGGCCGCAGCACCGGCAGCGTCATGGTCGTGTCCAGATCGAGCGGCGGGAACCCGCCGGGCGGCAGGACGTTGTGGGGGACCGTGGCGGTCAGATCCGCCGGGTCCTGTGTCGGATCCGGAGTCTCGGGCCCGTCTTCGTCATCGCCGTCACCGTCGGCGGGCTCGGCCATGCTGGCGGACCTGGCCGCGGACCCGTCCGCCGTCCACACCACCAGCTGAGCGCCGGCCAGCGGGATCGTGGTATCCGCGAACGCCTCGCGCAGCACCGCCAGCAGGGCCCCGACATCGGGCTCGACCGCCGGTCCCAGCCGCACCGTCGCCACCCAGCCGCCGTCGGAGGCCGCCAGCCCGACCCGGTTCCCGGCCCGGTCGACGTAGCCGCCCAGCCCCAGGTCCGGCAGCAGCGTGGCCAGCGGCGCCGCCGCGGCCTCGGCCTCCGCCTCGGCCCGGCGCTTCGCGGACAGCCGCCGATAGCGGTAGCGGCCCTGCGTGTCCGTCCACTGCGCCAGGCAGCGGCCGTGCACCCGCAGCGAGCTCATGCCGATCAGCGCCCCGGCGCCGGTGTAGGCCACCGCCTCGGTCAGCGCCGAACGGCCGTGGCCGGCGGCCGCGGCCAGCGTCGCGGCCTCCCAGGCCACGGTCTGCCAGGTGCGGACCGGGGCGAACCAGTCCAGGACGGCGGTCCCGCGGGACAGCGTGGCCGGGATCGACGGCGCCGTCGGCGCTGCCGGCGTCGTGGGTGCTTCGGCTGCTTCGGGTGCCGCGGATGTCGTGGGTGCTGTCGGCACGGACGCGGCGGCCCGCGCCACCGGCTGCGGCGCCGGGGGCATCAGCATCTCGGCCGCCGGCGCGGTGTGACTGGTCATCGCGGTCACCATATTTCTTTGAGCCGGCGCATATCCTTTTGGCGCTCGCTAATCATACGTATACTGACTGCTGTTCGTACAGCGCCGGCCGACATCCGCATTCGCGGAAATAGGACGGCCGGGCGAACTCCAGATGTCGGGACGAGAGCCGGCCGGACGACGAGAAATCCCGGGGTGCGTTGTGTGGACCGAGCGGGACCAGATCCAGGCCTACCAGTTCCTGCGGCGCCGGCTGGTGTCCGCGCTGACCGTGGCCGACGCCAACCACCCGGTGGCCCCGAACCGCCGCCTGGTCTTCGGGGTGGTGCTCGGCGGCGTGGCCACCCTGCTCACCGCCGCCGGCTTCGGCATATCAGGGCTCTTGCAGCCCTCGCCGCCGCCGGACTGGCGGCACACCGGGCTGGTGATCATCGACAAGGACGGCGGCGGGCACTTCGTGCTGGACAACGGCGGCGTGCTGCACCCGGTGGCCAATCTGGCCTCGGCCCGGCTGCTGGCCAACGGCACCAAGACCGTCACCGTCGCCGGCTCCCTGCTCAGCGGCGCGCCCCGGGGCGCCGCGCTGGGCATCCCGGCCGCCCCCGACAGCCTGCCCGACGCCGCCGCGCTGGCCGCCGACCCGGCCCCGGTCGGCTGTTCGCGCGCCACCAGCGACCTGCCGAAGGTGACCGGCCCGGTGTCCGCGCTGCTGCTGGCCCGGGCCGGCGACGCGACCGCCACGCTGGCCGGGATGGCCGCCGTCCCGGACGGCCGCGCGCTGCTGGTGCAGGACCCCAAGGGCGACCGCTACCTGATCACCGGCGGCGTGAAGTACCGGCTGGGCGACCGCCCGGCGCTGATCGCCCTGGGCTATCAGAGCGCGGCGACCCTGCCGGTCACCGACAGCTGGCTGGCCACCCTGCCGGCCGGCCGGGACCTGAACCTGGTCACCGTGCCCGACGCCGGCCGCGCCGGCCCCCGGGTCGGCGAGCTGCGCACCAAGGTCGGCCAGATCCTGGCCGCCGACAACCCGGTGGCCGGCCGCTCCGGCTACTACCTGGTCCGCGCCGCCGGCCTGGAGCCGGTCGCGCAGGCGCAGGCCGCACTGGTCCTCGCCGCGGCCGCCAACGCCGCCGCCTATGCCGGCGACGGCCCGCCGGTGGCCCGGCCGGTCTCGATCGCCGACGCGGCGGCCGCCCCCTCGGTCCCGCCCGGCGACGACGCCGCCGGCTACCCGGCCGGCATGCCGGCCCCGGTCACCGTCGGCGGCGACTCGACCGTGGTCTGCGCCACCGGCGACGGCAAGGACCCCGCGCAGATCGCCCTCGGCACCGCCTGGCCGCTGCCGCCCGGCGCCCGCACCGTCCCGACCGGCGCCCCGCAGAACGGCGCCGCCGCCGACGAGGTCTACCTGCCGCCGGGCACCGCCGCCCTGGTGACGGCGAAGGTGGCGCCGGGCGCGCAGGCCGACAAGTGGTACCTGGTGACCGACGCCGGGACCAAGTACGCCCTCGGCGACACCCAGGCCCGCGGCGCGCTCGGCTACGGCAACGCGGTCCCGTCCCAGCTGCCGCCGACCACGGTGGCGATGCTGCCGACCGGCCCGGCCCTGGACGAGGCCGATGCGCAGAAGCCGGTGGCGGTGCCGGGGAGCTGAGGGGGAGCCGCTAGTCGATCGGGACCGCCGTGTCGACCGGGAGCGCCGTGTCGACCGGGACCGTCCTGTCGACGGGGACCGCCGTGTCGATCGCGACCGCCGTGTCGATCGCGTCGTCGTAGAAAACGATGTGCCCGGCCGCCCGCGGATCGTCCTCGCTGTCGGCCGGTGCCGCCGCCACCGCGGTGACGGTGATCCGCCGCGATCCGAACTCGACGACGTTGCCGGGCCGCGCGGTGACCTGGAGTTCGCGATAAGGGCCGGGGCCGAACAGGTCGCGTAGGACTAGGCGCGCGGCCGGGCGAGCCGGATCCGGATTGATGGCGATGATCCCCACCGCGATGCCGTCGCCGAGGTACTGGCCCCGCTGTCCCAACCGCTGCCCGAACTGCTGCCCGGCCGCGTCCCCCGTCACGGCCGCACCGGCGTGGCGGACACCTTGTTGAAGTACTCGTGCCACTCGCTCTCGGTCAGTGTGATCCTGCCGATCGACTTGTCCGCGTCGGTCGCGCTGGCGACTCCCCAGGGGTTCTTCAAGGTGATGGTCGGCGGGTCGGCGTTCAGGTCGACGCTGTCCACCCAGTACTCGTGCGCGCTGACCACCTTGTTGCCGTCGATGAATTCGCCGTCGCCGTCCCACCACAGGCCGCCGCCGTCCTTGCGGCTGCCGGTCGTGACCGCGCGGCCGTCCTTGACCCACTGCGAGATCTCTTGGAGCGAATGGTCGCCGGTGCTGGTCCGGGTGGCGGCCTGCCCGGTCCGGGCGCCGTTGCCGCCGTCGAGCGCTTCATAGCCGCCCTGGTACTGGGCGTATGCCTTCTCGTAGAGGGAGACCCACTTGAAGCCGCCGGGGTTGGTGTAGACGGTCTGGTCCCGGTCGTTCACCGGGAGCTGCCCGTCGACCGTGACCTCGACCGGTTGGCCGTCCCGGTAGAAGGTCACGGTGTAGGTGCCGTTGGGGTTCTCGTGGATCCGGGACTCGAAGAAGTCAGGGCTCTGCTGCGCGATCGCCGCGAGCGAGGACATGAACCAGCAGTCGCCGTCCTGGCCCTGGTGCAGATCGCTGCCGATGTCGATGCCGGTCGGGCTGAACAGGCCGGTGTCGACGTCCTTCCAGTGCAGGCCGCTCGGGACGTTCTCGGTCCGCCAGTCGGGCTGGAGCGCGGGGAGGTGCTGCTGGACCGTGCCGAGGGTCGACGAGTCGATGTCCCTCAGCAGCAGGTTCGCCCAGGCGACGCGGTCCGGCACCGACCCGGCCTCGATCGCGCTGTTCAGCCGGTCGAGCTGCGCCGGCTCCATCATCGCCAGCAGGGCGTCGAGCTCCGCGGGCGACATGCCTTGCAAGCGGTTGTAGACCTGGGCCCCGGCCAGCTCGGGATGGTGCTGGTTCCCGGCGCCCGGGTCGTCCAGGAGCCCGTCCAGGAAGGCGATGGTGTCCAGGATCCTCGCCGGGTCGACGGTGCTGGGCCCCACGTCGTCGCCCATGTTCATCAGCCCCGCCAGGCTCGGGAGCTCGCCGCCGAAGCCGGTGAACGTCGCGTTGAAGTCCGAGTAGGCGCTCCCGGACAGCGTCCTCGCCACCTGGCGCAGATCGCTCTCCGAATCCGCGACGGCCTGGGCGCAGGTCCGCATCGCCCGGTTGTACTGGCCCGCCGCCTGGTCCGCGCCGTCGGACAGCCGGCGCTGGTCGCTGTGGACGTCGCCATGGACGCTGCCGTCCGCCGCGGGAGCGGAGCCGGAGGCCAGCAGCGCGGACTGCATTTTGGCGAACGAAGCCCGGCCGTCGCGGAGCTGCCCGGCGAAGGTGTGGACGGCCTGCGCGGCGGTGCCGTAGGCGTAGACCATCTGCCCGAGCAGCGTGGGCAGCGGTCCCAGCGTCTGCTTGAACGCGTTCGCGCTTTCCCCCAGCCAATGGCCGAGGTCCGGATCGTTGATCATGCCCAGGATCCCGGACCGCACCTGGTTGGCCTGGATCTCGCGGTCGGTCAGCCGCGCCGCGACGTCCTCGTACGCGGCCGGATCGCCGGGCCAGGGGTCGTACGTGGTCAGTCCGGATCCGCCGCCGTCGGCGGGAGCCGCGTTGGTCATTCGAAGGCCCGTCCCCGCTGCTGCCGGACGTCGTCGGCCAGCCCCTGATCCAGGCTCAGCGCGGCGGCGGCCGCCTGGTCCGCCAGCGCGGCCAGCGCCGTCAGGTACGAGTTCAGCCCGTCGCCGCAGGCCTTGTCGGTCGAGCTCAGCAGCGACAGGTCGTCGTCGAGTACGTCGCCCCGGCCGGGGGAGAGGTACACCGGCTGGGCGAAGTCGCCGAGCAATTTGTGCAGAGTGTTGGCGAATCCAGTCAGTGCTTGACTGTTCAGTTTCAGGTCGCTCACGTGATCCCCGTCGTGCCCGTTCCCAAATCCCTGACATGGACCGTGCCCGAAACGGTCCAGAAGTGTGATCGAACTTAGGGTTGCCGGGTAACTACGAAGCAATGACAGAGCAATGACAAGGTGGCGTGCGGGTGACGCGTCCGGTGCGTCGCGGACCGTATCAGGGGCCTGGTGACCCGCCGGACACCCTCAGGACCCCACGTCCCTCTCCACGGGAACCCACAGCGTCACCGACACTCCATGGCCGGGACGCGCACCGACCCGCGCCGTGCCCGAGACCTCGCGCATCCGGGCCGCGACCGATTCGCTCAGCCCGAAGCCCGGCCGGTGCGCGGACGGGTCGAACCCGACGCCGAAGTCGCGGACGGTGAGCGTCAGCCCGCCGAGCTCGGCGGTGTGTGCCGGGTCGGCGGCCCCGACCCGGATCAGCGCCTCCGCCGTCCCGGAGTGCTTCAGCACATTGCGAAGCGCCTCACGCGTCGCCGCCAGCAATGCCGTTCGCCGCGCCGGGGTCAACCCGTCGTGCGCCGCGTCGACGGCGTCGAGCCGGACTCGCAGTCCCTCCCGGGCCAGCTCGCCGACCAGCCCGACCAAGCCCGCCATCAGGTCCGGCGTGGTCCGCGCGCCGCGTCGCGCCAGCTCGCGCCGCAACGCCACCGCCTCCGCGTGCGCGATCGCCCGGACCTCCCGCAGCCGCCGCGGCGCCTGCTCGGCGTCGGAGTCGTTCGGCAGCGTCAGCGCGATCGCCTCCAGCGTCTGCAACACCGTGTCGTGCAACGACCGCCGGATCCCGGCGCGCAACCGCTCGGCGTCCCGGTCCAGGGCCACCAGCACGCCGGCCGCCATCGCCATCGCCAGCACCGACACCGCCGCGTCGCCCAGGCCCAGCACCGCCGCCGAACGCACCGTGCGCTCCGGTCCGGACGCCGCGAACATCGCCAACCGCAACGGGATTCCGCCCGCCACCACCGCCAGTCCGCCGCGCACCCCGCGCGCCAGCGTCACCAGCGCCACCGACCCCGCGAAGTACTGCCACGACACCTCGGCCGCCCGATCCGACGGCGGCGACCACGCGCTCACCACCAGGTTCGCCACGACCGCCAGCACCGTGTCGCCGACGAGCACCGCCCGCACCGGGATCCCGCGCGCCATGCCGTACCCCAGCGCCGCCGTCGCGGCCATCAAGAACGCACCCACCGCCAGCACCGACCGGTTCCCGGCGAGCCCGAAGCCGCCCACGGAGACCAGCGCGGCAGCCGGCAGCACGCCGACCTGGAAGCCCAACGGCACCAGCAACGCCAAGCTCGCGCCGTCGCCGCGCCAGCCCCGGGCGGCGCGGTCGGTCAGTCCGCGAGTCGTCCGCCGAACGCCCCGTCGCGGCGCGCGGCCTGCCCTCAGCACGCCGCCGATTCGGCGAGCACGCCCAGCTCGATCGCCGCCCGCGTCATGTCCGCGCGGCGGCGCGCGCCGATCTTGTCGCGGATCCGGTCCAGGTAGGAGCGGACCGTACGGACGCTGATTCCCATCTCCATCGCGATGTCCCGGTCCCGCTCGCCGGCCGCGACCAGCCGCAGCACCTGCTTCTCCTGGCCCGACAGCTCCAGCCGCGGCCCGGCCTGGCGGTTCTGCTCGGTGGTGAGCACGATCGAGGCCAGCGTCGGCGACACGTAGCTGTTGCCCGCGGCGATCTCCCGGACCGCGCGCAGGATCTCAGTGCCCTCCGACTCCTTCGACAGGAACCCGCGCGCCCCGGCCGAGATCGCGCCCAGCACGTCGGCCTTGGCCGCCTCCGCCGAGACCACCAGCACCCGGTTGCCCATGCCGTTGATCTGCAGCACCGCCGCCGCGCCGTGGACGCCGGGCAGGGTCAGGTCCAGCACCACGATGCCGTCCCGGCGGGGCCGGCAGGCCACGAACTTGCCGACCGAGCCGGCCACCACGTCGAGGTCGAAGTCCCCGGCCTCCTGGAACAGCCGGGTCAACGCGTCGCGGTACAGGGGATGGTCCTCCACGACGCTGACCGGGATACGGGCCGAATCGGGCTCGGGGCGGACGGCGGAGGCCTGCATGGTGACTCCCTCTCGGATGCTCGTGACGGCTGGTGACAGCGGTGTGACGCCTGGTGCCGGGCTTGTGGCAGGGTGCTGCCATGCGGATTTGTGTGGACCTTGACGCACTCAGTGTCATGGCACTGAGACGGCGCGTCGTCGGTAAAACTACGTAACCCGCTACTACCTCTTACGCACCGGGGTTACTGATCCCCGCGACCTGCGGCGGCCCGCCCACCGCGGCGTCCGCGACAAATCAACAGAATGAAAGGTCGCGTCCACCGGGGCTGGGTACAGTTCACCCATAACTGTCGGAAGCGACGGCTACAGTCCCTCGGGGCGTCAGGGTTCGGACAACCGTGCGGGGAGGTGCGCGTGCTCGCCACGGGTTCGCCGCGGGCCTGGCAGGCCTTGGCCGGGCGGGAAGCCCAGACCGGCCGGCTGGCCGCCGCGGTCGAGGCGTTGGGATCGGGCCGGGGCGCGGTGCTGGAGATCGCCGGGGACCCGGGCATGGGCAAGACCCGGTTGCTCGGGCTGCTGGCCGGGATGGCCGAACGCGCCGGGACGCGGATCGCCCGCTCCACGGCACTGCGCGGGACCTCCGTGCCGCGCCAGTTGTTCCGCGACGCCTGGGCCGACGTCCCGGCTCCGGGCCTGGCTGGCGGCGACGAGGAGGCGGTGTTCCGCGCTGTGCGCGCGGGTTTGGCCGACTGGGCCGCGGGGTCCGGCCCGGCCGCCGCTGGTTCTGGTTCTGGTTCTGGTTCTGGCTCTGGTTCCGGTTCTGGTGCCGGCTCCGTCCGCTCCGCCGGCGGCGCCGTCGTCTTCGACGACGTCCACCTCGCCGACGACGCCTCCACCCGCCTGCTGGCCCGCCTGGTCCGCACCCCGGTACCCGGCCCGCTGCTGCTGGCCATCGGCCACTGTCCGCGCCGTACCGGATCGGTCCTGCTGGAGGCGCTCGACGACGGCGCCCGCACCGGCACCGTCGTCCGGATCGAACTGGACCCGCTCGACGGGACCGCCGTGGCCGAACTGCTCGCCGCGTGGCAGCGGCACGCCGACCACGACCCCGCCTACATCGAGCAGATCCGCGCCGCCGCCGACGGCAACCCGCGCAACCTCCGCATCCTCATCGCCGCCGGCTGGCGTCCCGAGCTGTGGCCGGACAGCCCCGGCGAGGACACCGGCGCCCTGCTGCGCGAGGCCGCCGCCATGGGCGTGGAGCTCGACGCGCTCAGCCCCGAGCAGACCGCCGTGGCCGGGGCCGCCGCCGTCCTGGCCGGACCGTTCCGGCCCGAGGACGCCGTGCAGATCTCCGGTCTCGGGCTGGCCCGCACCCTCGACGCCCTGGACGAGCTGGTCCGCGCCGACATCGTCCGCCACGTGGCCCCCGGCGCCCGCTTCGCCTTCCGACACCCGCTGCTCGGCCATGTCGCCCACGAACGGGCCCCGCTGCCGAGCCTGCTCGCCGCTCACCAGCGCGCGCTGCACCTGCTGTCCAGCCGAGGTGCCGCCGCCGTCGACCTGGCCCGGCACGCCGAGCACCTGGTCGGCGCTGATGCCGCCGCCGCGCCGCTGCTGGTCCGCGCCGCCGTCGCGATCCTGCCGGACGCCCCGGCCACCGCCGTCCGCTGGCTCGGCCTGGCGCTCCAGACCCCCGTCGGCGAGCACCCCGGCGCCGAACGCACGGCCCTGATGCTCGAAAGCTGCCGCGCCCTGTCCGCCGCCGGCCGGTTCGACGAGGCTCGCGCGCTCGTCCACGACGTGATGCGCGACGACACCCACCTCACCGGCCCGCTGCGGGTCCGGGCCTGGGCCACGCGGGTCGCCGCCGAGCGGCAGCTCGGACGGTACGACGAGGCCGAAGCCGTGGCGCGCGGCGCGCTGGAGCGGCTGCCGCGACCGCTGGACCTCGGGGCCGCGGAGCTCGCGTTCGAGTTCGGGGTGCTGCACATGTACCGGGGCACGTACGAGCAGGCGCGCGCGGCGGTGCAGGAGGTCGTGGCAGCGATCCGGGCCGTGCCGGATTCCTCGATGGCTGATACGGCCCCGAAGCCGGATGCCGGACTCGGGGCCACCGACAATGCCGCGGCGCACGATGCCGACGGCGCCCGATCCGCCGCGCACGACACCACCGCCGCGCAGTCCGCCTCCATCGCCGCGACCCTGCGCATCGACGGCCCGGCCGTGCCGGACGAGCGCCTGGCCGCCGCGATCCGCGTCCTGGCCGCCTTCGGCGACGCGTATCTCGGCCGGACCGCCGACGCGATCCCGGCGCTCGTCGAGGGCGCGCGGCTGGCGGACAGCCTGCCCGACGCCGACGCCGCCCGGATTCCGGAACTGCTGGCCATGCTCGGCTGCGGCGAGATGTTCATGGAGGGCTACACCGCCGCCGGCCGGCATCTGCGGCGCTGCCTGACCATCGCCCGCGACGGCGGCCCGCAGCAGATGAAACTCAATGTCCTGCTGGGCCTGGCCTATATCGACCAGCAGACCGGGCAGCTGGCGCGGTCGGAGCGGCGTGCCGAGGAGGCCGGCCGGGTGGCCCGCGCCACCGGGGCCGGCGACGGCGTCTCGATGAGCGAGGCGCTGCGGGTCGGGGCCATGATCTGGTCGCGCGGCCGCGCCGAGGCGGCGGCCGTGATCGCCGCCGCCGAGCACGCGGTGCGGACCGCGCGGCCCGGCAACGGCTGGTGGTCCGGCTCGGCGGCGATCCAGCTGGCCCAGGCCCGGCTGATCGGCGGCGATGCCGCGGGCTGTGTCGAGGCGCTGCTGGACGGCGGCGGCGGGCCCGAGCTGCGGCGGCTCCAGCCCGCCTACCGCCCGATGCTGTTGTCGATGCTCTCCACGGCCGCGCTGCGCTCCGGCGACGTCGTACTGGCCCGGCAGGCCGCCGACGCGGCCGATCAGGCGGCCGAGGACTCCGGGCTGTCGGTGCAGCGGGCCTACGTCACCCGCGCCCAGGCCGCCCTGCACGGCGCCGACGGCGAGCACCCGATCGCGGCCAAGCTGTTCGAGCAGGCCGCGGTCGGGTTCCGGCGGGCCGGCCGACCGGTGCAGCACGCCTGGACGCTGGCGGTCGGGGCCGCCTCGTCGGCCGCCGCGCACGGCCCGGCCGTCGCCGGTTCCTGGCTCGACGCCGCCGAGGAGGTCGCCCGGATCCACGGGGCGCTAAGGATCGAGGAGGAAGTGGCCGACATCAGAGCTCTGCTGAACGCGGGCGAGCCGCGACCCGGGAACGAGGCGTGGACGTCGCCGCGGGCGGTGAGCCCTGGCTCGACCCCGAATCCGATCCCGGGCGCGACCCCGAGCGCGACCCCGGCCGGCCCGTCCCAGCCCGACGTCAGGGCCCTGCTCACGGCACGCGAGCAGGAGATAGCCGCCCTGGTCGCCACCGGTCGCCGCAGCCGGGCGATCGCCGACGAGCTGTTCCTCAGCCACCGCACCGTCGAGACCCATCTGGCGCGGATCTACCGCAAGCTGAACGTCTCCTCACGGACCGCGCTCGCCCACCTCCTTCAGGGTGCTGACACCGACGGCGCCGAATAGCCGAGCCTTCACTCCTTCACGCCGCTGCCCAGCGCCGCGGAGGTGAAGTGCCGCTGCGCCAGAATGAACAACACGATCACCGGCACGGCGAGCACGCACGCGCCGGCCAGGATCACGCCGTAGGGGTTGGTGGCGGTGGCGGCGTTGGTGGACACGTACTCGCCCAGCGACACCGCCAGCGGCTGCATCGAGTGCTTCTTGGTGATCAGGAACGGCCACAGGAACTCGTTCCACGGCCCGATGAACGTGATCACCGACGCGGTGATGATCGCCGGTTTCGTGAGCGGCGCCGCGACCAGGACCAGGGTCCGCAGCTCGCCGGCGCCGTCGATGTGCGCGGCGTCGAACAGCTCGTCGGGCAGCGCCACGAAGAACTGCCGGAAGATCAGCACCGCGGTGGCGTTCACGGCGAACGGCAGGATCATGCCGACGAAGTTGTCGGCCAGGCCGTAGTCGCGGACCACCAGGATGTAGAGCGGGATCATCATGACCTGGAACGGGAGCACCAGTACCATGATCAGCCCGGCGGCCACCACGCCCTTGCCGGGGAAGCGCAGCCGGGCCAGCGCGTACCCGGCGGGCAGGCCGACGAGGATGGTCAGCACGACGGTGCCCAGCGTGAAGATCGCGGAGTTGGCGAGGGAGGGCAGCAGCGAGATCGCCTTGTCGACCTCGCGGTAGTTGGTCAGCCCCAGGTTGCCGGGGCGGGGGAGCAGGCCGCTGAAGGCGCTGTCCGCCTTGAGCTGGAACGAGCCGACGACCATGTAGTAGAGCGGGAAGACGCTGGCCAGGGCGCCGACCAGGACGAAGCCGTAGGTGGTCGCACGTTTCAGGGTCCTGATCATGCCGGGGCCGCCTCCCCCGCTTCCGGGCCGGTTGGTTCGTCGCCGCGGTTCTCGGCGCGCTGGAACAGCCATTGCACGCCGCGTCCGGCGCCGGCCACCAGCAGCACGAACAGCGTCAGCAGGATGCCGATCGCGGCCCCGATACCGGGTTTGCCCTGTTCGACGCCGTTCTGGTAGATCAGCAGCGCCGGCGACATGGAGGCGCCGTTCGGGCCGCCGCCGCCGGTCAGCAGATAGGGCTCGGTGAACAGGTTGGCGCCGACGATCAGCGCCAGCGTCGTCACGAGGATGGTGACGTTGCGCACCGCCGGCACCGTGATCGCCCGGAACTTCCGGACGGCGCCGGCGCCGTCGATGCTTGCCGCCTCGTAGAGGGAATCAGGGATCAGCAACACCCCGGCCAGGTAGAGCAGCACGTAGAAGCCGAGCTGCTTCCAGGTCACCTCCAGGGCGATGACGACCATCGCCAGCTTGGAGTTGACCAGCCAGGACGGGTCGGGGGCCCAGCCGCCCAGGACGTGGTTGACCAGGCCGCTCTGACTGAACAGGAAGTACCAGACCCCGATCACGGCGATGCTGGCCGTGACGTAGGGGACGAAGAACGCCGAGCGGAAGAACGTCCTCATCCGGCTCAGCTTCGCCAGCACCGCGGCCAGTGTCAGGCCGAGGATCACGGTCAGCGGGACGTTGATGGCCAGGAACTCCAGGATGTTCAGGAACGACCGGCGCAGCTGCGGGTCGGACAGCGCCGCGCGGTAGTTCTTCAACCCGGTGAAGGGCTGGGGGACGTCGGCGCCGGGGGCGGCGTAGACGTAGTCGAGAAGCGAGATCCGGACGCCCTGGATGATCGGCACCGCGTAGACGACGGCGAGGTAGATCGCGTAGGGAGCGGCCAGGTAGAGCCCGACGATGGTCTTGGAGCCCGGGCCACGGCCCGGTCTCGGCCGCGATCGGCGCGGCACGCGGGACACGGCGCGGCCTACTTCTTGATGTCGGAGGCGACGGTTCCGGCCGCGTCGTGCAGCCATTGGTCGGTGGACTGCTGGCCGAAGACGACCGACTTCAGGTAGCCGTTGCGGAAGTCCTGCCACATGGCCACGCCGTTGGCGACGTTCGGGACCTCGACGGTCCGCGCGGCCTGCTGCGCGAACTGCGTGTACTCCGGGTGCGTGCTGAAGTAGGAGGCGTAGACGGTCGGGAGGTCGGCGCGCAGCGGCATCTGACCGGTGGTGTTCAGCAGCGTGCCGTCATTGGCCTGGTCGGTGGCGAACTTCAGGTAGTCCCACGCGGTCTGGCGGTTCTTGCAGGCTCTGAAGACGGACACCGTCTTGGAGTCGGCGAAGGTGTGGATCTGGTCGGCGGCCATGCCGGTGGAGGTCGGCACCGGGACCGCGCCCCAGCTCACCTTGCTCCCGTACACGGAGATCGCCCACGGGCCCACGATCGCCATCGCGGCCTTCTTGTCGGCGAACGCGTCGCCGTTGTACTTCTCCTTGGGGGCCTCGCCCTTGGCGTAGATCTGGGACCAGAAGTCGGCCACGGCCTTGCCGGCCGCGTCGTCGAAGGTCGCGCCGCCGTTCTCGATCAGCGCCTTGCCGCCGCTCTCGGCGATGTAGAGGGGGTAGAAGTCGAACCAGTTCTGGAAGAACTCGTTGGTGGGCGCGGGGGCGATCGCGTACTGGGCGCCGCCGGTGCTGGTCAGCTTCTGCGCGGCGGCGAGGAAGTCGGAGTACGTGGACAGCGCCGGGTGGTCCGGGTCCAGGCCCGCGGCCTTGAACATGTCCTTGTTGTAGAAGATCATCACCGGGTTGCTTTTCCACGGCAGCTGGTAGTACTTGCCGTCAGTGCTCTTGTACTCGGCGGCGACGCCCGCGCCGCTGCGGCTTTCGAGGTAGGAGACGCCGTCCGGGAAGTCGTTGAGCGGCACCAGACCGCCCTGCTTCACCCAGCCGGATATGGCCGAGGGCGAACCGTTGAACACCAGGCACGGGGCGTTGCCCGCGGCGATGGCGGCCGAGATGACCTCCTCGGAGCTGGTCCCGGCCGGGATCTCCTCGCCGGTGACCTGCTGGTCCGGGTGCGCGGTGTTCCACGCCGCCACGGTCGCCTTGCCCCAGGCCACCTCCTGCGCGTTGTTGGAGTACCAGATCTTGATGGGACCGCTGGCGGCCTTGCCGCTGTCACCGCCACCGGAACTGCATCCCGCCGCCAGCAGCGCGGTACAGGCCAGCGCCGCGACGGCGACGGTGAAGGTGCGCTTGTTCGCCATGGCTGTTCCTCTCGAATCCGGTGGTAGGGGTTCCAAAACCCCTTCCCCGGTTCGAGGGAATCAATACTCGATTTCACTCGTCGGAGCCCTGATGACCGTCTCACCAGGGCGTTCCGAACGCCTGAATCAGAGGTGTGATTTCGTTCTACTGCGCCTGCACTCCGTACGCCAGGATCGCGGCGCCCTTCTGCGGCGTCGCGGGCACGACCACCAGCCGGTCCCCGGCCAGGTAGGCCGTCACCGGCCCGGACACGTCGTGCCCGATCGCGTCCTTGAGCGGCGCGGCCGCCGTCGCGCCGCCCACGGTCTTCAGCGCCACCAGGTGCGCGCCCGGTCCGGTCTTGGAGTTGCCGCTGTCGTAGACGACGGTCTGGGTCTCGTCCATGCTCACGATCGCCACCGGCGCGCCGTCCATGGGGTCGGTCTGCCACAGCTGCTTGCCCGAGACATAGTCGAACGCCACCAGGCCGGCGGCCGGGGCGGCACCGGCGGCGTTCTTGGCGGCGGTCGGCAGGATCAGGGTGGTGCCGGCCACGTACGCCGCCTGGTGGGTCTGGTGGGCCGGGCCGACGCGCGGGTCCAGCGTGCCGAAGGGGCCGATGCCCTCGATCGTCGACTGGATCAGGCCCCTGTCGTTGATGGTGTAGTAGTGGTCGACCGGGGCGGCGCCGTCCGGGGTGGCCTCGACGTGGACGATCGTCGGCGCGGTGGCCCGCACCAGCGTGTACTGGGCGACGGGGACGTTGTCCGGCGGGATCGGGGCCTGCCACAGGTCGGCGCCGGTGGTCACGGCCTTCATCAGCACCTCGGGGCCCTTGCCGCAGTCGGCGAGCAGGGCCGCGATCGTGTCCTGGACCTCGGCCTGGATCATCCGGCAGACCGGGGTGGACACCGACAGGTCGAGGTCCCACAGCTTCTTGCCGTCGGCGGCGTTCCAGACCGTCAGCATGGTGCCGGCGGTGGCGGCCACCGCGCCGTCGGTGGCGGACAGCGCCGGGTTCTTGGTGCCGCCGGGGATCTGGGTCGTCCACAGCGCCTTGCCGGTGCCGGTGTCGATGGCCGCGATGGTGGTGCAGCCGCCGCTGGGACCGTAGCGGACGACGCCGATCTTCTGGTTCGCCTGCCGGCTCATGTCGCAGATCTTCGAGCCCTGATCCGGCACGCTGTAGGTCCACAGCGCGTTGCCGGTCTCGGCGTCGTAGGCCTGCAGGCCGGTGGCGTCGCCGCGGACGATGGTGTGGCCGTCGGCCAGCCAGGTGCCCACGACGGTCTTCGCGTCCGGACCCAGGCCGTCGGCCTTGGCCTGCCAGGCCGGCTTGAGGCCGGCGGCGGCCGGGCTCGCGGTGTGCTCGTCGGGGATCAGGGTGCCGCCGGTGGTGTCGGTGCCGGACCGGTTGTCGGACTTGCTGTGCGAGGTCACGACCCAGACCCCGCCGGCGGCGCCGGCCAGCAGCACCACGGCGCCGGTGATCGCCATGATCAGCCGCTTGCGGCTCCGCTTGGGCTCCACCAGCGTCGGCGGGTCCGGCAGCTTCTGGTCCGGGTTGTAGGAGAACTGCGGCGGCAGGAAGAAGGTCTCGTTGCGGGCGCCCCACTCCTGGCCGGTCGGCGCGACCGGCGGGATGGTGGTGCCGGTGCTGGTCGGACCGGGCTGCTGGACGAACGGCGGCGGGGTCCGGCCCGGACCGCCCTGCGGACCCGGGCCGCCCGGACCGGCCGGACCCCAGGCGGGCGCCGGGTTCTGCGGGCGGCTCTGGCCCTGGCTCTGGCCTTGATTCTGGCCCTGATTCTGGCCCTGGCCCTGACCGGGGTTCGGGCCCTGATTCCCGCCGCCTTGGCCGCCCTGGCTACCCGGGGCCGGCTCCGGGCGCCAAGGCTGCGGCTGCGGCGCGCCCGGGCTCTGCTCCGGCTGACCCCACCGCGGCGTCTGGTTCGGCCGCTGATCCTCAGGCGATGTGCTCATGATGTCTGGTACCTACCCCGAAGCGATTCAATGCTGCCGGAACTGTCGCAGGGCAGGTTCGAGCCCGGCCGCTGAAGTCACGCGACACACCGCCTGGAATCATCAGGCTTCGGTGAGATCCGCCCCCGACAGACTCTAACGATCGTCGGCGCCCGACGGAAAGGCGACCCCCTTCTGAACTGCTGGGGTCGCCGCCAAACCGTTACCAAAGTTCCTACTTCAGGGTTACTACTTGAGCTCGCCTCGCAGAGCGTTGACGCGCGCCACCGCGGCGTCGAACCCGGCCCGGTTCAGCTTCCCGGTGTTCACCGCGTCGACGATCGCCTGCGCGGCGGCGTCCCCCTGCGCCGGGTCGCCCGAGGAGCACAGCAGCAGGTCCATGCCGGCGGCGGCGGCCGAGAAGGCCCGGTTGCCGGCCCCGCCGTAGGCCTGGAGGGCGCCGGCCTCCAGCGCGTCGGTGACCGTCACGCCCTTGAACCCGGTGCGGCCCCGCAGTTCCTGCTCCACCACCGTGGACGACATGCCGGCCGGGTGGCCGGCGTCAAGGTTCGAGTAGATCGCCCACGACAGCATCACCAGCTTCACGCCGCTGTTGATCGCCGCGCCGTACGGATACTCGTCGACGTTCCGCAACTGGCTCAACGGCACCGTCAGCGTCACCGGCCGCAGGTCGGTGTTCGAACCGGCGGGCGCCGACCCCAGCCCTGGGAAGTGCTTCGCGGTCGCCGCCACCCCGGTGTTCTGCTGCGCCGTGATGAACGCCGCGCCGAGGGTCGACACCTGGTTCGCGTTCTCGCTGAACGAGCGCTGGGTGGCGTCGATGAAGTCGCCGGGCGTACGGGACACGTCGAGCACCGGTGCCAGGTTCAGGTTCATGCCGACGCCCGCCAGGTTGTCCCCGGCCGCCTTGCCGGCGCTGGTCGCCGCCCCGACCGGATCGGCGCTCTGCCCGATCTGCTTCGCCGAGACGTCCGGCGGGCCGGGCAGCCGCCGCACGACGCCGCCCTCCTGGTCGGTCATCAGCAGCAGCGGCAGGTGCACCGGGCTGGCCGCCTGGGCCTGGCGCAGCTGCGTGATCACCCCGGTGATCTGGGCGCGGCTGGAGATGTTGCCGCTGAAGAAGATGACGCCGGCCACCCGGCCCTGGCGGATCAGGTCCAGCAGGTGCTGCGGCGGCGTCACGCCCTGGTAGGAGTAGACGATCCGCTGGCCCGCCAGCTGTTGCAGCGTCAGGTTCGACGGCGCGGCGGTCGTGGCGGGGGCCGGCGGCACGGCCGGCTTCGTCGTCGTGGTGGTCGCCGGCGGCGACGTCTTCGTCGTGGCCGGCGTGGTCGGGCTGGTCGTCGTGGGACTCGTCGTGGTGGTCGTCGCCGAAGTGGTCGGCGACGACGACGGCGTGGTCGTGGTCGCCGTCGTCGACGGGCTCGAACCCGTATTCGAGGCCGCGGGCTTGGAGTTCGAGCTCGAACAGGCGCCGGCCAGCAGCCCCGCCGCCGCGAGCAGCGCGAACCCGGCCAGGCCCCGCCTCCGGGCCCGGCCGCGAGCCCGGGTCAGCGTCCGTCGTCCGTCGTGCATGCGAGCGTCCACCATGGCTTCCACCTTGGCGGCCCGACGGCCGGCGCGCCACCCGGTTGGGCCGTCTCGGTCACGGCTTTGACAAGCGCGACCCTACGAAGCCTGCAACGCCGGCGCCCGCACCAGCTCCACCGCGCGGATCTGCTCGGCCCGCAGCGGCGAGGCCGGGGCCAGCATCACCTCGTCGGCGACGGTGCGCGCGGCCAGCCGCTCCAGGTACCCGGCGACCTGGTCCGGCGTCCCGGCGGCCGTCACCCGCATCATGTTCTTGACGTGGTCGCCGGCCGGGGTGGCGAGCAGCTGGTCCAGCTCGTCGGCGCTGAGCTCCGGCCCGTTGCGGACCAGGAACCGCTGCGCCCGCCAGCGCTGCGCCGCCAGGTACTGCGCCCGGGCCGCCTCCTCGGTCTCCGCCGCGATCAGGTTCGCCGCCACGATCAGATACGGCTCCGGGTTCGCCTCGCTCGGCCGGTACTCCTCGCGGTAGATCTCCGTCGCCGCCTCCAGCGCGTCCGGTGCGAAATGCGACGCGAACGCGTACGGCAGCCCCAGCGCCGCCGCCAGCTGCGCGCCGAACAGCGACGAGCCCAGGATGTACAGCGGCACGTTCGAACCGTCGCCCGGCGTGGCGCGCACCCCGGGGATCCGGGTCTCCCCGCTCAGGAAGGCCTGGAGCTCCAGCACGTCCTGCGGGAACGTCTCCGCCGACTGCGGGCTCCGCCGCAACGCGCGCAGCGTGGCCTGGTCGGTCCCCGGCGCCCGGCCCAGACCCAGGTCGATCCGCCCCGGGTGCAGCGCCTCCAGCGTCCCGAACTGCTCGGCGATCATCAGCGGCGCGTGGTTCGGCAGCATCACGCCGCCGGCGCCGAGCCGGATGCCCTCGGTGTGCGCCGCGACGTGCGCGATCACCACGCTGGTCGCCGCCGACGCGATCGCGGCCATGTTGTGGTGCTCGGCGTACCAGACCCGCTGGTAGCCCGACCGGGCGGCGGCGCGCGCCAGCGGCACGGCGCCGTGCAGCGCGTCGGCCGGGTGCTCGCCGGGCGCCACGACCGCGACGTCGAGCAGCGAGTACTTCATGGTTCCCTCGTCTCCCGGGCCGGTCCGGTCCGTGGGTGCATCTGCGGTGCTGGACAGTCATGGGAGGCGGCGATCTTGGGCAGCCGCCCGACGATCAGCAACGCCCGCGGGGGTGCGGCCATTCCCGCCGCCGACCTGCCGGTGACCACCGCCGGATCCGGCGCCTGCGACCCCTGTGGGCGCCCCGTGCCAGAGTGGGCCGATGATCGCTTTGCTCTCGGCCCCCAGCAACCTCGGACTGCGCCCGCCGTACCCGAGCAGCGTCCCCGGGACCGCCAAGGCCCCCGAAGCGCTGCGCGAGGCCGGTCTGTTCGCCCGCTTCGCGGCCCTCGGCGCCCGGGACGCCGGCACCGTCCTGCCCGGCCGCTACGCCGACGACGCCACGCCCGGCCGCCTGCGCAACCACGAGCTGATCGTCGACCACGCCCGCCGCCTGGCCGCCCGCCTCGCGGAGATTCGGGCGGCCGGCGACGCGCCGCTGGTCATCGGGGGTGATTGCAGCCTGATCGTGGGTGCGGGGCTGGCGCTGCGCAGCGGCTCCGGCTCCGGCGCTGGCTCCGAGTCCGGCTCTGGCTCCGAGTTCGGCTCCGAGTCCGGCTCCGGCTCCGGCGAGCAAACCGGCGCTCGCCACGGCCTCGTCCACCTCGACGGCCACACCGACTTCCGCAACCCCGGCAACTCCGACCGTTGCGCGGCGCTGGCCGGCGAGGACCTGGCCGCCGCCATCGGCCGTCACTGGCCGAGCATCGCCGATCTCGACGGCCTGGGTCCGTACTTCCGCCCCGAGGACACGGTCCACGCCGGGTGCCGCGACGACGACGAGGAACTCCCTGAGGTCCGCGAGGCCGTCGCGCTGGTCCTGCGCGCCTCCGACCTCATCGACGACGGAGCGCGGGCCGCTGCCAGCATCCTGGCGCACGTCGGCCGCCCCGAGCTGGCGGGCTACTGGCTCCACCTCGACGTCGACATCCTCGACCCCGAGGTCCTGCCCGCCGTCGACAGCCCCAGCCCCGGCGGCCTGTCCGCCGCGCAGCTGACCGACCTGCTCGCCGCCCTCGCTCCCGGCGCGGTCGGGGCCCAGGTCACCGTCTTCGACCCCGATCTGGACCCGGACGGCCGCTACGCCGCGGTGCTGACCGAGATCCTCGTCACCGGGCTCGCCGACCTGGGCCGGGACGTCTGACCGGTCTCTTGCCCCGGCTGCTCGTTGGCGGGGCCTGTCACGCGGGCTCTGCAACGCAGCCGGGTCCGGAGCCGTCGTCGAACGGCTCCGGACCCGGCCCGGCGTGTCAGCCCTCGTGGTCGGTCCGCTCGGCGACCTCGTAGAGGTCGTAGCCGATGACCGCCGGGATCGACACCTTCCGGCCCCCGGCCGACTGCGTGAGCACCACCTCGTCGCCCAGCACCGCCCCGGTCGCCGGGTCGACGAGCAGCGTGTACCGCGTCGGCAGGCCCGAGTAGTCGCCCTCCACGGCGAACGCGTCGGCCGCCCGCCCGGCCCGGTCGGTGGTCGTGCCCAGGTCCAGCAGGCCCGGCACCGTGGCGAGCACCCGCAGCACGCCCGCGCGGGCGGCGGGGCTCAGCACCTGGGCCTTCGCCAGGTCGGTGATCGCGACGAGGGTCTCCGCCGGTCCGTTGCTCGCCGGATGCCCCTGTCGCAGCCACACCGCCAGCGCCCCCGGATCCGCCGGCGGCCGGTCGTCCCACATCCTGGGCCCGGAGCCCAGCTCCACGGTGGTCGGCGCCAGCCCGGCGCCGGGGGAGCCGAGCGCCTTCCAGGCCTTCTCCTGCGCTTTGTCAGGGAACTGCGGAGGCCCGTAGCCGTTGACGATCTTCCCCTCCCCGTCGGCGGTCACCCACATGTCCACCAGCTGCGGGATGACCGCCGTGGTGACCTGCTCGCCGTCGACGACGGTGTCCTCGTTCCACTGCTGGTAGCGCAGGTGGTCGTACTTCCCCTGCCCGGCGGTGTCCGGCAGGGCCGCGGCCCGGTCCGCGATCGCCGCCAGGCGGCCCTGTGCGCTCAGGCCGTCGCCCGCGCTCTTGTAGGCGAGCAGCTTCGGGGTCGCGGCCTCGGCGGGCGTGGCTCCCGAACCGAGACCGAGGACCGTGACGCCCGCGACCGCCGACGCCGTCAGCGCGCCGGCCACCGACAACGCTGTGCGCCGGGAGACTCGGGGCCGGCGGTCGAGGTGTTCCTCCAGATACGCCGGAGCCTGATACGTCCCGTCGAGGATCGCCTCCAGATCAGCCTCCATCCGGCCCTCCGACACCCTGTCCTCCGACACCCCGCCCCCTGATACTCCGCCCCCCGGCAGCTGCCGAGCGGGGTCCAAGGCCCACAACGCTTCCCGGGCCTGCGCGAACGTGATCTTCATGACTTCCCAGCCCCTTTCGATGTCTCGGCTTCCAGGTGCCGCGCGAGCCGGCGCCGGGCCCGGTGCAGCCGGACCCGCGCGGTCGCGGCGCTGCACCCGATGACGGCGGCGGCCTCGCCTACGCTGAGCCGTTCCCACTCCGTCAGCAGCACCAGCTCGCGATCGGAATCGGACAGCTGCTTCAGCACGGCGGCGACCTGCGCCACCCCGCACACCCGGTCCGCCGGATCGGGATGCGACAGGACGGCGTTCTCCGCGGCCTTGCTGATCAGCGCCTCCCAGCGGGCCCGGCCGCGGTGGCCGTTGGCGATGACGCGGCGCGCGGTGACGTACAACCACGGCAGCGGCTCGGCGGGCAGCTCGTCGAACCGGCGCCACGCGGCCAGGAACGTCGTGGCCACGACGTCGCCGACGTCGTCGGCGGGGACGCGGCGCGCGGCGTATTTCTCCAGGTGTCCGTAGTACTCCTTGTAGACGGTCGCAAAGCGAGTCCGAGCGTCTTGGGCCGTATCCGTCGGCATGGTGAACCTCCCACGCCTACGCCTATGTCCGGCCAGGCTCTCCGCGTTACAGCCGCTCGGCGCTAACCGGGGCGGCGCCGACTGGGTCGGCGCTCACTGGGTCGGCGGGCCCGCGTGGAACCGCCGCGTCACTTCGGGGTGCGCCCGCGCGTAGCCTTTCAGCTCGTTGCGCCCGAACTCCGCGTACAGCGGGTTCGAGGGATCGTCCGTCGCCCCGGGCGCGTGGTGCGAGTGCGGGAACTCCAGCGGATCGATGTGGGCGTCCAGTCGCGGGTTGTAGAAGAACGGGACCGAGTACCGTTCGCGCGCCCCGGGCGGGCTGACCACGCGATGGCTCGTCGCCTTCAGATAGCCGTCGGTGGCCACCTCCAGAAGCTCCCCGAGGTTCACCACGAACGCCCCCGCCATCGGCGGCACGTCCAGGAACGTGCCGTCCGGCCGTTGCACCTGCAAGCCGCCGACCGTGTCCTGAAGCAACAGGGTGATGAAGCCGTAGTCCTTGTGCGTGCCCACACCCTGCCCGGTGCCGTCCGGCCCGCTGCCGGGGTAGCGGACCAACTTCAGACGCAGGTGCGGGTGCCCCGCGAAGGCGTCGTCGTAGAACGCCGGGTCGGCGCCGATCGCCGCCAGCAGCTCATGGAGCAACCGCGCCGAGACCCCCGCGAGCCGATCGATCCACGCCAGCGCCGCTGTCCGCAGCTCCGGCACCTTCACCGGCCACTGATTGGGCCCCTGCAACCACCAGTACGCCGGCTCGCCGGGCCCCGGCGGCCGCGCCGGCAGCTCCGTGCCGATGTCCAGCTGGTCGCGCCAGTCCCGGGCCCCGGCCGTGTGCTCGTCGCCGGTGCGGGTGTAGCCGCGGAAGTGCGGCGAGTTCAGATTGCTGATCGACAGCCGGTCGGCCTCCGGGAGCGCGAAGAACGCCCGCATCGCGCCGGTCAGCGCCGCGGTCTCGCCGGGGGTCACGCCGTGGCCGACGAGCTGGAAGAAGCCGACGTCGGTGGCGGCGTCACGAAGGGCGGCGCGGAGGTGTTCGCGGTTTTCGGAGGAGCTGGTGGGGGAGCCGTCGGGAAAGTCGTCGGCGAGGGACAGGTCGATCACCGGCAACGCCTCGGGAGCCGCTGACCTGCTCATTCCTCCACGGTAGCGCGCGTGGCGGCGGCGGCTCGCTCCGGCCGACGGCGCCTACCGCTGGTCAGGTGACCTCTCCCGCCCGCACCGGCAACACCCCCGCCAGATCGCCCCGCCCTCCGATCCCCAACTTGGCGTAGGCCCGATTCAGATGGTTCTCCACGGTCCGTGGCGACAGCACGAGCGAGTCGGCGATAGCCCGGCTGCTCGCCCCGCCCGCCGCCAGCACCGCGATCTCGTACTCCCGCCGCGACAGCCGCAGCACCCCGGCCGCCCCACCTGTCCCGCCTACGCCGCCTTCCCCAGCCAAGAGCTCCAACAGAGGAGTTCGCGCGCCCTCGCACCCCTCCGCCAACCGCGAACCCCGCCCCCGGGCCGCCGCCGCCCGCCGCGTCTCGCCGCTGTCTCCCCACACCGCCGCCGCCAGCCCCGCCGTCTCCGCCGCCGCGAGCAGCATCCCGCACTCCTCGAACCGGCCCGACACCGCCAGCAACCCCTCCGCGTCGCCGAGCGCGCCGGCGAAGTCCAGGACCAGCTGCCCGAACCGCCAGTCCTCCGGGATCCGCGTCCGCAGCCCGCGCAGCGCGGGCACCCGCACGCCGAGGCGCAGCAGCTCGAAGCCCGTCGTCACGGCCGCCGCCACCGCGCCCTCGGCCACCGCCGCCCCGATCGCCGCGCTGAGCACGGCCCGCGCCTTCGCGGGATCGCCGGTGACCGCCGCGTACCAGCTCTGTGCGACGGCGACCTCGCAGTCGAGGCGCTGGACCCCGTTCGGCCCGCGCCGCGCCGCCTCCAGATCCTCGGCCGCGATCCGGGCCCGCTCCACGTCGCCCAGCTGCGCCGCCGCCTGCACCCGCATCGCGGCGGCCCACCGCTGGCAGACCCGCGACCGCACCTCGCGGAACACCGCGAACGCCTCCGCGCCGTGCCGCAGCGCCGTGGCCGGTCGCCCGCCGCGCAGCTCCGCGCGGGACCGCGCCAGGCACGCGAACGCCTGCCCCGGACGCGCCCGGCTGTCGACCGCGGACCGGTACGTCGCCTCGGCCAGGTCCCGCGCCGCCGCCAGGTCCGGCACGTCGCACAACTGCCACGCCTGCCAGCCGACGAGCCCGTCGTGGTTCGCGCTCATCGGCAGCCCGGAGCCGAGCAACGCCGCCGTGCCCAGCTCCATGCGCTCGATCGACCGCTCCAGATGCCCGGTCAGGTTGTCCACCAGCGCCGCGCCGAGCAGCGCGTTGCCGCGCGTCACCGGATGCGGATCGTCCAGGTGCCGCTCGGCCAGCTCCCGCGCCCGGTCGGTGCTGTTGACGTAGGACAGCATGTGCCCGTGCACCGCCTCCAGCTGCGCCTGCCACCTCGGCGTGCTGATCCGCCGCTCGGCGGCGGCGATGACGGCCAGCAGCGCGCCGGCGTCGTCGCCGCCCATGCCCATCGGCCCGGACAGGATGAACGGAATGGTCGCCAGCACCTCGTCCGGCACCGCGTCGGGCGACTCCACCACCGACACCATCAGCGCCGCGGCCGCCTCGTGCCGTCCCAGGTCGAAGCACGCGCTGGCGAGCAGCATCGCGGCCTCGGACCCGCCGCCGGAGTCCATCGCGGCCTGCGCCAGCCGCGCCGCCAGGGCCAGGTCCCGCGACGCCTCGGCCTGCCGTGCCGCCGCCAGCAGCAGATGCGGCACCCCCTCGCCGCCGCCGTCCAGCCGCCACAACGCCACCCGCGTCACGTCCCCGCGCCGCCGTGCGCCCAGGTTCTCGACGGCCTCCGCGGCCCGGCGGCTGTGCCGCAGCGCCGCGATGGCCGGCATCGAGGAGCGCAGCAGCTCGCCGTAGAGCGGATGCGCCAGCCGGACCTCGCGGCGCCGGCCGTCGACCGTCACCACCGCCAGCCCCCGCCGCTCCACCGCCTCCACCACGTCCGGCGGCACCAGCTCGGCGAACAGCGCGACGCCGACCGGCTCGCTGACCGCCAGCACCTCCAGCGCGGACCGCTCGGCCGGCGTCAGCGCGCCGATCCGGGCCAGCAGCAGCTCGGTCAGCCGGGGCGCGGCGGTCAGCGGTCCGGTCAGGCGCCAGGCCCCGGCGGACTCGGCGAGCAGGCCCACCTCCCGCGCCGACGCGAGCAGCTCCCGGAGAATCAGGGCGTTGCCCTGCACGGCGGCGGTGATCCGGCCCAGCGCGATCCCGTCGACCGGTCCCGGCAGCGCGACGCCGACCAGGTCCGCGACCGCCGCGTCCGACAACGCGCCCAGGTCGATCCGCGCCGCGCCGAGGTCCTTCCACAGCGCGGTCACCGCGTCGGGCACCGGCTCGCCGGAGCGCACCGTGGCCAGCACGGTGGCCCGGCCGGACAGCACGGCCTGATGGACGACCGTCGCCGAGGCCTCGTCGAGGAGATGCGCGTCGTCGACGAGGAGGAGGACGCCGTGCGGTGATGCGGCGGTGTCGCCACTAGGACCGCTAGAAGCGTCAGAGGCATTGGAGGCGTTGGAAGCATTAGAAGCGCCAAACGCGCCAGGGGCCAGCACCGCCGCCAGCGCCACCTCCACCGGAGTCCGATCGGTGGGCGGCGGATTGCTCGGCAGCAACCGGCTCACTGCCCCGAGCGGAATCCGCGAAGCCGACGCCGACCCGACGATCACCACCGGCGCCCGCCCCGGCGCCGCGTGCCGCGCGAACTCCTGCGCCAACCGCGTCTTCCCGACGCCGGCCGGCCCGACGATGACCGCTCCGGTCCGCGCCGCGGCCCGCAACCGCTCCCACTCCGCCGCTCGCCCGATGAGCGGCCATGGCGTGTCGTCCATGGACACCTCCCCCGCGAGGAGATTAAAGGATCAGAGAGGATCTTCCGAGTCTTCGGCGGCGCCGCCTTCCAACAGCCGCCGCAACCGCACCCCGGACTCCGACAGCGGATCCGGCACCGCCGGCGCCACGACGCCCTCGACCACCGCCAGATCCGCCGCCGACAGGCGCAGATCGGCGAGCGCGGTGACCGGATCGGCGGCGACGCGCGCGGCGAAGGCCGGGTCCGCGGCCAGCCGGCTCAGGACCCGGTCCAGATCGCTCCCCGCCATCGGGGCTCAGCCGCCCAGGCCGAGCTTGCCCACCACGGCGTTGATCACCTTTTTGTCCACGGCCAGCACGTCGCTGCCGCCCATGCCCCGCAGCCCGACCCGGGTCGTCACCACGTTCTGGCCGTAGGCCACCTGCAGGTCGAACGCCAGATCGCCGAACCACGCCGCGTCGCCGAGCCCGGGGACCTTGGTCTCGGCGTGGTAGGTCTGCAACGCGTGCGCCGCGTTCGTGGCGTAGGAGACCGTGAGGATCCGCAGGTGGTCCGACTCGCTGTAGACCGCGACGGTCGTGACGTGCGTCGGATCCACGGCGTCGGTGGTGACCGTCTGCTTGCAGGCCACGAAGGTCTCGCCGACGGCCTTCGTCAGGTCGGCCGGGGTGAAGGAACCGCACAGGTCCACGTTCGCTGCCGAGGACGACGACGAGGATGAGGGCGACGACGAGGCCGAGGACGACCCGGCGGCTGACGTGGCCGGGGCGCTCGACGACGCACTCGAACTTGTGGAGCCCGCCGTCGTCGATGTCGATGTCGATGCCGGTGTCGATGCCGTTGTGGCGCCGGCGTTGTTCGACCCCTGCGACTTCGACGACGAACACGCCGCCGCCGAGCCCACCAGACCCGCCACGGCGACCACGGCCGCCACCCTCCGATTCAGCGTCATCAGGCCAGCAAACCAAGGCCGAGCGTTCGTGTCTTGAGTACCCACTACTCAACTCTTGACCTACCGCGCCCTCCCCGTGACCCCGCCCCGTCACCACCACTTAAGATCGACGGATCAACTTCAGATACATGGGGGTTTTCAATGCGCGTCCTGCTCATCGGGGCAAGCGGATACGTGGGGTCGGCCGTGGCCGAGCGCCTGATCGCCGAGGGCCATGAGGTCGTGGCCCTGGCCCGACCCGGGAGCGCCCGCCCGGCCGTCCCCTTCGAACGCCGCTTCGGCGACTTGAAGGTCCCGGCCTCCCTGACCGCCGCCGTCACCGAGGACATCGACGGCGTCGTGCACGCCGCCACCTCCACCGGCGACCCCCGGATGGACGCCGCCGCGATCACCGCGCTCACCGCCCCGATGCACGGCACCATCCGCCCGTTCGTCCTCACCAGCGGAGTCTGGGTGCTCGGCGCCACCGGGGAACAGAGCGCCGACGAGACCACCCCGGCCGCCCCGATCCCGCTCGTGGCCCACCGTCCGGCGCTGGAGGAGCAGGTCCTGGCCCTGACGGACAACGGCATCCGCGCCACCGTGCTGCGCCCCGGCGTGGTCCACGGCCGCGGCGGCGGCATCCCGGCCCAGCTGGTCGAGTGGGCCCGCAAGGCCGGCGTCCCGCGCGTGGTCGGCGACCTGGCCGCGCGCTGGCCGATGGTGCACGTCGACGACCTCGCCGACCTGTATGTCCGGGTCCTGACCCAGGCTCCGGCCCGCACCGTGTGGCACGGCGTGACCGAGCCGGCGGTGCCGGTCCGCGAACTGGCCGCGGCCGCGGGCCGCGCGGCCGGGGTGGTCGGCGACGTGACGCTCTGGCCGCTCGACGAGGCCGGCCAGGACCTCGGCAAGCAGTACGCCGAAGCCCTGGCCCTGAGCCAGTCCGTCACCGCCGAGAACGCGCGGACCCGGCTGGACTGGGCACCGCGGGAGTTGGACTCGGTCAGTGATCTGCGGGTCGGCTCCTACCGGCACTGAGGTTTCGCAGCTTTCGAACTCGGTGAGCCGGGCCGTTGCTGTGTCTGGCTCTTGCTGGGCCGGGCCTTAGCTGTGCCGGGCTCTCGCTGAGTCGGGCCCTCGTTTGTGCCGCGCTCCAGCCGCACACGGAGGTCTTCCGGCCGCTACGACCCCGCTACGCCCCCGCCGCGCCCACGTACGCCGCCAAGTGCTGCCCGGTCAGCGTCGACCGGGCCGCCACCAGCTCGGCCGGCGTCCCCTCGAAGACGATCCGCCCGCCGTCGTGCCCGGCGCCGGGCCCCAGGTCCACGATCCAGTCCGCGTGCGCCATCACCGCCTGGTGGTGCTCGATGACGATCACCGACTTCCCGGCGTCCACCAGCCGGTCCAGCAGCCCCAGCAGCTGTGCGACGTCGGCCAGGTGCAGCCCGGAGGTCGGCTCGTCGAGCACGTACACCCCGCCGTCGTCCCCCATCCGCGCGGCCAGCTTCAGCCGCTGGCGCTCGCCGCCGGACAGGGTGGTCAGCGGCTGGCCCAGGCTCAGGTAGCCGAGGCCGACGTCGGCCAGCCGCTCCAGGATCTTGTGCGCCGCCGGGAGCTTCGCCTCGCCGCCGCCGAAGAACTCGACCGCCTCGTCCACCGGCATCGCCAGCACCTCGGCGATGTCCCGGCCGCCGAACCGGTACTCCAGCACCTCGGCCTGGAACCGCTTGCCCTCGCACTCGTCGCAGACCGTGGCGACCCCGGCCATCATCGCCAGGTCGGTGTAGACGACGCCGGCGCCGTTGCAGGTCGGGCAGGCGCCCTCGGAGTTGGCGCTGAACAGCGCCGGCTTCACGCCGTTGGCCTTGGCGAAGGCCTTGCGGACGGGCTCCAGCAGCCCGGTGTAGGTGGCGGGGTTGCTGCGCCGCGAGCCGCGGATCGGGCTCTGGTCGACGGCCACCACGCCCTCGTGCCCCGGGATCGAGCCGTGGATCAGCGAGCTCTTGCCCGAGCCCGCGACGCCGGTGACCACGACCAGCACGCCGAGCGGGATGTCGACGTCGACGTTTTGGAGGTTGTTGGCGTCGGCGCCGCGGATCTGCAACGCGCCCTCGGCCTCGCGCACCGTCTCCTTCAACGACGCCCGGTCGTCCAGGTGCCGGCCGGTGACGGTGTCGCTGGCCCGCAGGCCCTCCAGCGTGCCCTCGAAGCACACCGACCCGCCGCCGGCCCCGGCGCCCGGCCCGAGGTCGACCACGTGGTCGGCGATCGCGATCAGCTCCGGCTTGTGCTCCACGACCAGCACCGTGTTGCCCTTGTCCCGCAACCGCAGCAGCAGCTCGTTCATCCGCTGGATGTCGTGCGGGTGCAGGCCGACGGTGGGCTCGTCGAAGACATAGGTGACGTCGGTCAGCGAGGAGCCCAGATGCCGGATCATCTTCACCCGCTGGGCCTCGCCGCCGGACAGTGTGCCGGCCGGCCGGTCCAGCGCCAGGTAGCCGAGCCCGATCTCGACGAACGAGTCAAGGGTCTGCGACAGCGCGGTGAGCAGCGGCGCCACCGACGGCTCCTCCAGGCCCCGGATCCACGCCGCGAGGTCGCTGATCTGCATGCCGCAGGCGTCGGCGATGGAGACGCCGTCGATCTTCGAGGAGCGCGCCAGCGCGGTCAGCCGCGTGCCGTCGCAGTCGGGGCAGACACTGAACGTGACGGCGCGGTCGACGAAGGCCCGGATGTGCGGCTGCAACGACTCCCGGTCCTTGCTCAGCATCGACTTCTGGATGCGCGGGATCAGGCCCTCATAGGTCATGTTGATCCCGGCGATCTTCATCCGGGTCGGCTCCTTGTACAGGAAGTCCTGCAACTCCTTCTTCGTGAACTTCTTGACCGGCTTGTCCGGATCGAAGAACCCCGACTCGGCATACAGCCGCGAGTTCCACCCGCCGCCGGAGTACCCCGGAACACTGATCGCCCCGTCGTTGATCGACTTGTCGGCGTCGTACAACTCGGCCAGATCGATGTCGCTGACCGAACCCCGCCCCTCGCACCGCGGGCACATCCCGCCCACGATCGCGAAACTGCGCTTCTCCCGAACCGTCTGCCCGCCCTTCTCCATCGTGACCGCCCCGGCGCCACTGACCGAGGCCACATTGAAGGAGAACGCCTTGGCCGACCCGATCCGCGGCTCCCCGAGCCGGCTGAACAGGATCCGCAGCATCGCGTTGGCATCAGTCGCGGTCCCGACGGTCGACCGCGGATCGCCGCCCATCCGCTGCTGGTCGACGAGGATCGCGGTGGTGAGGCCGTCCAGGACGTCGACCTCGGGCCGGGCCAGCGTGGGCATGAAGCCCTGGACGAAGGCGCTGTAGGTCTCGTTGATCAGGCGCTGCGACTCGGCGGCGATGGTGCCGAAGACGAGCGAGCTCTTGCCCGAGCCCGAGACGCCGGTGAAGACGGTCAGACGGCGCTTGGGGAGCTCGATGGTGACGTCTTTGAGGTTGTTGACGCGGGCACCGTGGACGCGGATGAGGTCGTGGGTGTCGGCGGTGGGGCGGTCCGGGGTGGAGCCGCCGGGCGTGGGGCTGTCGGCGGTGGGGCGGTCCGGAGCGGGCTGGCCGGCGGCGGGCTCGGCCGCGGTGGACTTGGCGGCGCCAGGCTTGGCGGCGGCGGACTTGGAGGCCATGGTGCTCGTCTCTTCCGGAAGGCTTTGGAGCTGCTGCGGTTTTTGTGTCGGCGGTGCCGGGGCTCTTTTGGCGGCGGTGCCGCGGTTCAGGCGCCGGTCTGTTGAATACGGATCAGGTTCCCGGCCGGGTCCCGGAACGCACAATCCCGCACCCCGTACGGCTGATCGGTCGGCTCCTGCACCACCTCGGCGTCCGAGGCCTGCAACCGGTCGAACACCCCGTCGACATCCGACGTCGCGAACAGGATGACGGCGTAGGTGCCCTTGGCCATCATCTCCGCGACCATCCGCCGCTCAGCCTCCGTGACCCCCGGATCGGCCGCCGGCGGATAGAGCACGATCGACGTCCCCTCCTGCCCCACCGGCCCCACCGTCACCCACCGCATGCCGTTGAAGCCGACATCGTTGCGCACCTCGAACCCCAGCACGTCCCGATAGAAGGCGACAGCCGCGTCCGCCCCGTCGTGCGGCAGAAAACTCGCGTGAATGGAAAGATCCATGCCCGCCACCCTAGGCGAGCACCCCGACCCGGGCTTCTCGAATCCTGACCGGCCGCGTCACCCGCGTCGCGACACAGGCGGGCAACCCCGCGGTGGCGAAGGCCGCGACCCGCTTATAAGCGCTGGGCGGCATACCGACGAGCTCGGCGAACCGCGTACTGAAGGTCCCGAGCGACGAGCACCCGACAGCGAAACACACCTCGGTGACGCTCATATCCCCACGCCGCAACATTGCCATGGCCCGCTCGATACGCCGCGTCATGAGGTAGGCGTAGGGCGACTCGCCATAGGCCGCCTTGAACTCCCGACTGAGATGCCCGGCAGACATATGGACGCCCCGCGCGAGGGACTCGACGTTGAGGGGTTGGGTGTACTCCCGGTCGATGCGGTCGCGCACGCGGCGGAGTCGGGCCAGGTCGGTGAGGCGGGGGTCGGGCATGGGAGGGATGGTACGGGGTGGTGGGGACAGGATCAGGGGATTTGATCGTCTTCTCGGTAGAGACCCATCCTCCTGGTAGTGGCTTTCGGCCACCGATGAGCAGCGACGAGGTCGCGGACGGCGGAGAGGATCTCTGGCGGGACTTCTCCCAGCGAGCTGCGTCCGCGAAGCTTGCTGACGGCTTGTCCTGACTCGCCGGAAAGAGCACGAAGCAGCAGATCGGCGGCAGGGTCTGAGAAGAGGTCGGGGGCCTGAAGCTCTGGGATCTGCGCGATAAGGATCGGGTGAGTGATCAACGCAGAAGCCAAAGCGATGGTATCGGGTCGCTCATTCTTGACCAGAAGTGTCGTTATCTCTCTTGCTTGGATATCACTTAGGTCTGCACTGCGAACTTTGATAAGCATAGTGAGCTTTGCGCGAAAGTGTGCGGTCTCATTTGGATTCGCGTCTGGCGGCGGCTGCTGCAATAGCGTAATTATTTCGTTGCCATGCTCTGCAAGTGCCTTGGAAAGCCACGGCTCGTTGACCTCTAGCCAGTGGTCGCCGTGCTGGCTGAAGAATGCACCTTCGGTAAAGGCATATCCAAAACGCAGGGTCATTTCCAGCGACTTGTCACCGCTGAGGCGGGCCACATAGTGGGGTTGGACTATGCCTGTCCTTCCCTGTGAATATAGGGCGATAAGTAGGCAGTTCATATCTCGGTCAAGAATATCAACCAGACTATTCCAGGACTCGCTGTCCAACCCTGCCTGCCACAGTGACAACATCGACTGCCAGGACTGCTCTGGGTCGGGTACGCCGATGAACAACTCGTGGAGCGATACCGACTGTCCCGGATCGATCGCCAGGCGAAGCAACACGAGGTTCGCGGTGTAGGCGGCGAGTTCTCGCACCCGATCAATGGGCTTGGCCTTGTAGCCCTGGTACTTGTCGGATCCATGGCGACTGCGATGGCCTGCCAGTAGCGCTGTGAGTACCTCGATGCTGTTGGCACGTTCGAGGTCGTCGAGTCGGCCGCACACTGCCTGGGCGAACAGCAGCGTTGGCAGTCGCGTTGACAGTGCTTCGAACGACAGCATCGCGAACAGGAGATCGTCTCCGGGCTTCCGGCGATCTCGTGGTGAGCTGAAGGCGGCACGCGTCGCCTCGACCAGGGTTTCGATGACCAGCCGTGCCACCAGGTATTCACCGAAGGTCGCGTGGAGGAACTCGTACCGACGATCGGGGGCGTCCGGGCGCTCGAACCGAGCCTCCGCGACATAGACGAAGAAGAACTTGCCGAGTACCCGGTGCCCTGCCTCGGCCGGGTCACCAGTAAGACCCTCCAACGCTTCGAGGTCCTTGCCCAACTCCTGGGCGCTGATGTCCTGTCGACCTCGGTTGAGCATGCCCAACGCCGCGATCGACAAATGGCGCAGCTGAAGATCGACGCTTGCTTTGACCTCGGCCGGCGACAGCGATTTCGTGGACTTGGCGGCCTCGCGTTCTGCGAAGTGCGTGAGGAGTCTTTCGTAGAGGTCCGCAGGGGAGATCTTCTCGTCGATCACCGGCGACTTCGGATCGGCCACGTAGACCGCCATCATCATGAGCAGCAGCGGCTGTGCCGTGAGTGTGCGCTGTTCGATGGCGATCTTGAGATCCAGGGGGCGAAACGCCCCGGTGGCGATGCCGGTGGCGTTGGCCTCGTTCCACGCGTTCAGCCACTGCCCGATCTGGTTGTCGTCGAACTCCTCCAGCTTGATCACCGGGGTCCCGATCGGGACGTCCACCCGGTCGGCGACGACGGTGCGTGAAGTCACGATCACGACGACGGGTGTCTTCTGTGTCAACTCGTTGCGCTGGAACTCCTGGACGGAGCGCAGATATCCGTAGAGCCCTGATTGCTCCTGGTGAAGCAACTCGTCCAGCCCATCGAGAATCACGACCCGCACGGTGTCGTGGCTCTGATCGACCAGATCCGGCCATCTGACACGGCTGTTCGTGCTCCGGTCGAGCGCGTCTTCGATCTGGTGCGAAACCGGCGAATGGGCTCCGACATAGCGCAGCGGTACCCGCACGACGGTATAGCCGGACTGGGACAGACGCGCCGCGAGTACCCGGGTCAGCAGCGATTTGCCAGCCCCGGGGTGCCCGAGGACAAGCAGAGGCTGGGTCGATGCCTCTACCGACGCGATGTGGGCGGCCAGACGCAGATCCAGGTCGTCTCTAACGAGGCGGCGCTCCCAATCCTCGTCGTCGGTCAGACGTGAGCCTTCGTCTGTGATGCCGAACCGGTACCGCGGATTGACGAAGATATCGCGAACCTTCGGGAACGTCAGGTGTCGGCCATAGTGCCGTGCGGTCGACTCGGGGATGATCGACTCGTCGAGTGCCGCACGATTCACTGCTGCGACACGCTCACGCAGGTCCGTCGTGGTGGTCAGTGCCATTTCGGCGAGAACTTGCTCGACGCGGGCCAACGAACTGCTATGGCCGGTCAGCATCTCAGCCAGCTCGTCGAACGTTGCCAGCTTTGCCCTGGTGGTGGCGTGTTCGCTCAACTCCATATATATCCGGAACTCGGGTACAGTCGCCGCCAGCTTCAGGAAGTGGGATTCATAGCGAGTCAGTGTGAGTTCTATTCGCTTTCCCTGCGGGCGCGCTTCGCCGCTCGCACCGGTGCTCATAGATACATGGATGATCGCGCTGTCTAGTATTTCGTACCAGCGGATCAAGTCAAATGAAATCGTGTTGAGGCCAAAAGATGTGGATATCGAGGGTGTTTCGGACTGATACAGCCGCGATATCGCACTGGCAGCGATCTGCTGCTTCCTCGCATCAGTCAGCTTCAGCCGCCTGTAGTCCTCCGCCGTCATCGTCTCCTGCAACGCCTCGAAGTACGCCGCCACGACAATCGTCGTATGCGCCGCGATGATCAGCTCTCGCCGCTCGCGCCCATGCGTACGCCGAAACCGCCCCGGCAGCGCGTCCAGCGTCTTGCCGAGCAGCTCCATCGCCTCGTTCTTCGGCTCGATCCAGCCGAGTACCGCTGCCGGCACTATCGCTGCTCCGCCGCTCAAGGCTCCGGCCGTGAGCAGTGCGCCACCCAGCAGTCCGCTGAGGCGCTCCAGCCACTTCCGGTCCCGGTGCCCCAGGATCTTCAGCGCGCCCTCGTACGTCAGCCCCGGCTCACGACTCATGGCCCTGTTTTACCTCAGTCCGATGCTTCGCCGCAGACGTTCCGTGACGACGCCAATACGTTCGATCACCGCCGCCTCGCATCACCTGGACGGCACGCTTCAGCTGGGTCGGGGCCGGGACGGTGGGTACCGTGACCGGCATGAGCACTTCGATCCGTAGCCAGGTCATTCCGGTCTCCGACCTTGACGCCGCGAAGGCGATCTACACCGCGCTGCTCGGCGAGCCCCACACCGACCAGCCCTACTACGTCGGCTACAACGTCGACGGTTTCGAGGTGGCGCTCGCGCCCGGGGACGCCTCCGGCGGACCGGTCGCCTACGCCGACGTGGACGACCTCGACGGTATGCGCGACACGTTGCTCGCCGCCGGGGCGACCGAGCGGGACGCGCCGCGGCAGGTGGCGCCGGATGCGCGGGTGTGTGTGCTGCTCGACAAGGACGGCAACACGATCGGGTTGCGCGGCAAGTAAGCAGCGCGGCGCCCTCTTCGCCTACGACACCGGGCAGTTCGCGGTATTGGCCGCCCAAGCCGTCACCGAACCGATCGCGGTTCCCAGCTTCGCCAGCCCCGCGGCGTCCACCTTCCCCGACATCCCGTGCACCGCTGTCGTCGCCTGCTTCATCGCGTCCTTCACCGGTGCCGGGGCCTCGACCGCCAGGCGGTCGAACACGGCGAGGGTGCTGGGCGGCACCGGGCCGCCGATCTGCGGTTGTTGCAGCGCGGCCAGGTTGCGGTAGTCGTCGCAGAAGGCTTTCGCCGTGTCGCCGCCCGCTGGCGGGGTGGCCGGGGCGCCGGCGGTGGAGGTCGTGTCGGCGGCGGCGGTCGTGCCGGTGGTCGAGGACGTCACCTTCGCCGACGTCGAGCTGCCGCTCGAGGAGCTGCAACCTGCCGCTGTCAGGGCGACCGTCAGGGTCACGGCTGCCGCGATCGTTGTAGTGATCGTTGTCGGGATCGCCGTTATTCCGCGCTTCTTCGCCGTGTGCGTCATGCGCTGCCTCCTTGCCGTGCCCGGGCTCTGGCGGCGAAACATTACTCTGATTCGTGTGATCCACCGGGGCCGGTACGTGGAAGCCCTGCAACTAGATAGAAGCACCTAAAAGGCAATGCCTACTGCGATGACAAATGGCAGTTGTCCGGGGCCATGGCCCATCGGGACACCCTATTGACCGCGTCGGTCAGCCGCCTCAGGTCGCCGGCCTTCGCCGTCGCGGCCGCGGCGTGGACGGCGGTGTCGGCGATCGTCATGTCGGTCTTCACCGCGGCGGGGGCTTCGGAGGTCGCGCGGTCGTAGGCGACGATGTCGGGCAGGGGGACCGACGAGCCCTCGTCCGGCGGGTTCAGTGTCAACAGGTAGGCGAAGTCGCCGCAGAAGTCCTTCAGCGACGCCGACATGCTTGCCGCCGAGCCGGCGGATCCCGGGACGGACGCCGGTCTGGGCCGGCCGCTCGAGGCGTCGCAGCCGGCGAGGGCCGTCGCCGCCATTGCCAACGCCGACAGCGCGGCGACCGGCGCGAACGCCGTCGTCGACTTGTTTCCCGATCGCATATGCCCGCCCCCTCGATGAAGTGTCCTTGGCGCTCGCGACGCCCGCCACGGAAGCCATTGCTGCTTCCGTGGCGGGCGTCGCGAATATCAGGTATCAGAACACTACTTCACCAATGGCGGCCGAACTATGCGGTAAAACGACTTCCCTGATTGTCCGGCGCGTCGCGGATGGTTTCAGACCGCGATGTTCACGAACGAGACGGTGACGCTGTAGCTGCGCGCCGTCGTGCTCGTGGCCAACGGCACGAACGTCATCGTGCTGGTGCCGCCGCAGGGCACCGCCCAGGTGGTCGGGATCTTCGCCGGGGCGAAGAACGACGTGAACACGATCGGCGCGTTGGCCACGGTGCTGCTCGGCAGCGACAGGCCGGCGTCGATCTGGTGCGCGCCGCTGCCGGTGTAGCCGGGCAGGCTGCTCACCGGCGGGACGATGCTGCGGACCTCGGCGGTCTGGCCTTCGAGCGGGTGGCCGGTGCTGGTCGGGCTGATCGGGCCGGGGCAGATCACCTGGATCACGGCGTCCGCGGCCTTGCCGTTGACCAGGCCGTAGAAGTACGTGTTCGGCTGGATCGGGATGGGGTCCTGGATGGGGCCGGCGGTCGCGGCGGGAGCCACCGCGGCACCGAGGCCGAGGGCGAGGGTGGCGGCGAAGGCGAGACGGCGTGCGGGGGTAGGGCGCATGGAAGCCTCCGTATAAGGGGACTGCGACTGTGGGGGCGGTTCGGCGAGCGGGCACGGGGGAGGCTAGAGCCGCTCGGAGGGTGCGTCAACGGTGCGTGGCCGGTTATCGACGCCACGTGATCGCCCCCGGCCGGCCCCGATGCGAATGGCCGCTCCCACCTGCGGTGATAGGATAACAGGCCCCTGAATTACCGCCACGAATCACCCCCACGATGACCATCGCGGACCGTTCATCTCACGGCCAGACAAACCCCGGTAACCGTGCATCTCGGCAGTCCGTCGAGACCCGAAATGCCGAGCGATCGCCGAAGAACTCGCCACTCGTCAGCCGCGTCCCCACCATCGCAGGTGAGTGCCGCCGGATATTCGAATGCCTCTCCGGCCGAGTACGTCGTAGGGTGGCCCGGCGCCAATGATCATGAATGGCGCGATGGAACAAACCTCTTTCTCAGGAGACAGATTTGCCTGCTGGTGCCGCGATCACCATCCGTCCGCTCGCCGAGTCCGACATCGACGCCGTGCGCCCGCTGATAGTGCGGGACCCGGCCAGCGCCTTGTCCGGGGAGTCCTTCCTCGACAAGCTCGCCGCCCGGCAGTACCGGCCCGAGTGGACCTGGCTCGCCGTCGACGACGCGTCGGATGCGCCGCTGGCCGTGGCGGTGTGGTGGGGCGCGTCGGCCCAGGACCACCCCGGGGCGCTGGACGCGATCCTGGTGGCCGAGTCCGTTCCCGGTGCGGACCGGGTCGAGCTGGTCGCCGCGGTTCTGCGGGCCGGCCAGGAGGCCTTCGCCGCCGGTGAAGACCGGCGGCTGCCGGATTACCACGTGTTCGTGCCCGGCGACTGGCGGGAGCGGCCGGAGGTGGTCGAGGCGCTGGCCTGGCGGACGGCCGCGGCCGCGCGGGCCGGGCTGACCGAGCGGTTGGAGCGGCTGCGCTACGAGTGGATCGTCGAGGGCGCGGAGCCGCCGGAGCCGTCCGAGCGGCTGACCTTCCACGCCGAGCCCGACGACGAGGTGTTCGTCGGCCTGTTCGCGCGGGTGCTGGAGTCTTCGCTGGACCACACCTCCGTCACCGAGGCGGCGGCGGTCGGCGCCGAGGCGCAGGCCCGCTCCGACGTGGAGTTCTACCGCGACGTGATGCTGGGGGAGCGGTCCTGGTGGCGGATCGCCAAGGACGCCGAGGGCCGGACGGTCGGATTCGGCTTCCCGTCCCGGAACCCCGGTGCGCACGTGGTGGGGTATCTCGGCGTGCTGCCGGAGTTCCGAGGCAACGGCTACGTCGGCGACATCCTCGACGAGATCCTGCGGATCCTGGTGGTCGAGGTCGGGGCGACCATGGTGCGGGCCGACACCGACTTGGCGAACGTGCCCATGGCGACGGCGATGGAGCGTGCCGGGTTCCTGAACTTCGCACGACGGCTGGTGTACTCCGCCCCGTGAGGGCCGAAGTGAGGGCTGAAACGAGCGCCGAAGTGAGGGCCAAACGAGCGCCGAGCGACCAGACGCGCTCGGCGCCCCAAGCCTCAGCCCTGAATGACACTCCGCACCGCCGCCAGCATCGCGTCGCGATGCCGGGCCAGCCGCTCCGGCGCCATCGGATCCCCGCCCGCGGCGGCCCACAAGGCGCTGGGCGCGGCCAGCCAGCCCTCCGACATCCGCAGGACCAGCGCGAACAGCTCCGCCGCCGGCAGGTCGTCGCGCACGCGTCCCCGCTGCTGCGCCTCCGCGATCGCTTGCAGGCGCAGGCGATACGCGGCCAGTTCCTCCTCCGTCGGTTCGCCGCGCTCGAACGCCCGCCAGTGGGCGATTCGCCGGGCTTCGGGATTGGCGAGTATGTAGTCGAAGCGTGCAGCGGCGAAGGCGACCAGATCGCCGTCCGGGAGCGGCACGGCGGCCATGACAGCGCGCGACTGGTCGTCCACGACCGCGTCGAACAGCCGGTCCTTGTCCCCGAAGTAGACGTAGATCAGCCGCTTGTTGGCCCCGGCGCGCTCGGCGATCCGGTCCACCCGCGCCCCGGCCAGGCCGTACTCGGCGAACTCCGTGGTGGCCGCGCGCAGCAGCGCGGCCTTGGTCGCCTCGGCGTCGCGGGGGCGGGGCTGCCGCGCCGCGGTGGGTGCACTCACGCGGCCCACGCTAGTGGAGCCGATCACCAGTCGACGGGGCCGGCCGCCTCGAAGAACCCGCCGGTGGGTCCGTCGGGCCCGACCTGCGCCATCCGCACGATGACCGCCGCGCCCTCGGCGACCGTCTGCGTCCCGGCGTTGTGGTTCAGATCGGTGGCGGTGTAGCCGGGGTCGACGGCGTTGATCCGGATCCCGGGGAACGCCTTCGCGTACTGCACCGTCAGCATGTTCACGGCCGCCTTCGAGGCCGGGTACTCCACTCCCGGGTAGAAGTGCGTGAACGACTCCGGATCGGCGAGCTCCCGGGTCAGCGCCAGCCCGCTGCTGACGTTGACCACGGCCGGGGCCGGCGACGCCTGCAACAGCGGCAGAAACGCGTGCAGCATACGCACCTGTCCGAAGACGTTCGCCTCGAACACGGCCCGCATCGAGTCCCCGGTGACGTCGCCCGCCGGCAGGAACCCGCCGTCGGCCGCCCGCGGCTCGATCCCGGCGTTGTTGACCAGCACGTCCAGCCCGCCCTCGGCGGCGACGGTCTTCGCCGCGGCGGTGACCGAGGCGTCGTCCGTGACGTCGATCTGCACGAACCGGGCCCCGAGCTCGGCGGCCGCGGCCTGTCCGCGCGCGCCGTCGCGCGCCCCGACGTAGACGGTGTGGCCGGCGGCGAGCAGCTGGCGGGCAGTCTCGTGGCCGAGACCCTTGTTGGCGCCGGTGACGAGGATGGTGCTCATGAGGGCTCCGATCGTGGAGGGCGGTCTGTACGGGTGGAGGGCGGTCTGTGCGGGTGGTTCAGGCCGTGTAACTAACTGGATAGTTACACGGTATCACGCCCGCCCGACCGCTCCTCGACCCTCGCTGTACGAAACGGTTTCGTTTCGCACCCGGACCGTGCTACTGTACGAAACAGTTTCGTACACCACGCTGAAAGGACTCCGCCATGGAAGCCGGGCCGAAGCTTGATCCCGACCGGGAGCAGGCGATCCTCGGCGCCACGCTGGAGCTGCTGGCCGAGGGCGGCTACGACGCCCTGCGGCTGGACGCGGTCGCGACCCGGGCCAAGGCGAGCAAGGCGACGCTGTACCGCCACTGGCCCGGGAAGGCCGACCTCGTGGTGGCCGCGATCAAGTGCTTCGAGCAGGCCGACCTCAGCCGGAACACCGACACCGGCAGCCTGCGGGGCGACCTGATCGCGACGCTGCGCGGCGTGCGGGAGCTGATGACCGGCCCGACGGGGCAGATCATGAGCGGGCTGCTGGTCGCCGTGCAGAAGGACGCCGAGCTGGCCGAGGCCGTGCGGACCTCGATGTTGGAGGACAAGGAGCAGGTGACGCAGCGGATGCTCGACCGGGCCGTCGCCCGGGGCGAACTGCCCGCGGACACCGACCCGACGATCTTCCCCGAGATCGCCCCCGCCCTGCTGTTCATGCGGATATTCGTCTACGGCAGCGCTGTGGACGACGGATACCTGGACCATCTGACCGACGACATCCTCATTCCCCTGATGGCCAGGCGCTTCGGCGACTGACCTTCTCCCGACGCAGGACCGCGCGCCCCGGGCGGGTCGCGTGCCGATCGAGTGCTGCCTGAAACCGGGCGCTTTTTCCGAAAGTGAGTAAGCACACATGTCAACCTCCACGGATCGGGTTCCGTCCGCGGCGCCGGCCGCGACGGACACCGGGGCGGGCGCGGATCCGCGGCGTTGGGCGGCGCTGGTCGTCATCGCCATCGCCCAGCTGATGATCGTGCTCGACGGCACCATCGTGAACATCGCGCTGCCGACCATGCAGCACGCGCTGCACATATCCGAGGTCAACAAGCAGTGGGTGATCACCGCCTACGCCCTGGCCTTCGGCGCGTTCCTGCTGCTCGGCGGCCGGGTCGCCGACTACACCGGACGGCGCCGGGCCTTCGTCATCGGCCTGCTGGGCTTCGCCGCGGCCTCCGCGCTCGGCGGCGCCGCCGTCAACCAGGCCATGCTCTACGGCGCCCGCGGCCTGCAGGGCGTCTTCGGCGCGCTGATGGCCCCGGCCGCGCTGTCGCTGCTGACCGTCACCTTCACCGAGGAGAAGGAGCGGGCCCGGGCCTTCGGCGTCTACGGCGCCATCGCCGGCGGCGGCACCGCCATCGGCCTGATCCTGGGCGGCGTGCTCACGCAGTACGCCTCGTGGCGCTGGACGCTGCTGGTGAACGTCCCGATCGCGGTCGCCGCCGCCTTCGCCGCCACCCGCTACCTGGACGAGAGCAAGGCCGCGGGCAACACCAAGTACGACATCCCCGGCGCGCTGACCTCCACCGCCGGCCTGGCCGCCCTGGTCTACGGGTTCAACAAGGCCAACACCGATGGCTGGAGCTCCGGCACCACGCTGGGTCTGCTGGCCGTCGGCGTGCTGCTGCTGGCCGCCTTCGTCGTCATCGAGGTGCGCACCTCGCACCCGCTGCTGCCGATGCGCGTCATCCTGGACCGCAACCGCGGCGGCTCGTTCCTCAGCTCCCTGCTGCTCGGTGTCGGCCTGTTCGGCGTCTTCATCTTCCTGACCTACTACATGCAGGGCATCCTGGGGTACTCGGCCCTGAAGTCCGGCTTCGCGTTCCTGCCGTTCACCTTCGCGGTGGTCGCCGGCGCCGGGGTGTCGACCCGCTTCCTGCCCGCCGTCGGGCCGCGCATCCTGATGTTCGTCGGCTTCATGCTGGCCGTGGTCGGCATGGTGCTGTTCACCCGGATCGGCGTGGACACCGCCTACGCCACCCACGTGATCCCGGCCGAGGCGATCATGGCCTTCGGTGTCGGCCTGTTCTTCGTGCCGCTGTCCTCCACGTCGCTGATCGGCGTCGCCGACCACGACGCCGGCGTGGCCTCGGCCCTGGTGAACACCACGCAGCAGATCGGCGGCGCGCTCGGCACCGCGATGCTGGTGACCTTCGCGACCAGCGCGACGACCAGCTACGCCAAGGCGCACGCCGCCACCGCCGGCAGCCCCGAGGTGTTGGCCGCCCACGCCCAGGTCCACGGCTACATCGTGGCCTTCACGTGGAGTGCCGCCATCCTGGCGGTCGCGGCCGTCGTGGTCGGCGTGCTGGTCAAGGCGCGCAAGAGCGACCTGCCGACCGGCACCGCGGCTGTGCACGTCGGCTGAGCAGATCGGCTGAGCAGGCCGGCTGACCAGGCTGGCTGAGCAGGCCGGTTGAACACGTCGGCCGGGCAGGTCGGCTGACCAGGTCGGCCGAGCCCGCGAGTCGGGCCGCCGGCCGAGCCCGCGACCGCACCGCTCACCCGGCGCCGCCGCCCCCGTCCTCAGTGCGAGGAGTGCGGGGGCGCCGGCGCCGGGTGCTGCTGTTCCATGTGCACGAACTCGAACACCGCCGCCTGCCCGGTGCCGATCGTGATGTGTTCCCCGTTGTAGCGCCACAGCCCCACGCCGCCCTCGCACGGCACCGACAGTTCGGTCACCTGTTCGGTGGTGGTGATGACGCGGTTGTTGGTCCGGACACCCGAGGGTTCGGGCCCGTCCTGCAGATAGACGACATACACCATGGTGATCACCGCCTTCGCACCTAGCAGACCATGCCCGGTGCCGCTTCGCACGTCGCGGGGGTCGCGGCCGGTATCGGTGGACCCCTCCTGGACCATGTTCGCACCACCGGGCGGCGCGGCGCGTCCTTGATCGGTTCCATGAACCCGCCGCCTACACTCCGTATCAGACCTCGATGTACCAGATTTCGATCGAAAGCGATACGGATTGCTCATCCCCAGCCGTCGCGCCTCCCGCCGGGCGCTCGCCGTACTGCTCGTCACTCTGGCCGCCGGAGCACTCGCCGCTCTGGCACCGTCCGCCCCCGCGTCGGCCGTATCGGCTGTGCCAGCCGTATCGGCTCCGCCGACCGCGGCCCAGCACGCCGACGGAACGCACCGCGCGTCCCGCACCTTGCTGCCGACCGGCGGCGCCAAAGCCCCGGCCTCGACCATCATGTGCGCGAAAGTCGCGGCCAAGGCCGGATTCTCCTTCACCAAGACGGTTTCCACCTCCGCCGGGGCCCAGCCGCAGATCGTGGTGGCCGTCGCGGTCGCCATGGCCGAGTCCAGCTGCACGCCCCGCGCCAAGAACGTCAACAACGACGGCGGCTCGGTCGACCGCGGCCTGTGGCAGATGAACAGCCGCTACCACCCCGAGGTCTCCGACAGCTGCGCCTACCAGATCCAGTGCAACGCCAACGCGGCCTGGAAGGTGTCGAACCACGGCGCGAGCTGGTCGCCGTGGAGCGCCTACAACAACGGTTCCTGGAAAAGCTTCCTGGGCAACGCCCGCGCCGCGATCTCCGGCGGCTTCACCTTCATGCTCGGCAATCAGGCCGCCGGCGACTGCCTGGCCGCCGACCGTGCCGACCATTCCGACGGCGCCCACGTCTGGCAGTGGAACTGCGACCCGGCCGACAACTATCAGCAGTGGACCGTCGTCTCGACCGTCGGCGCCGCGCCGATGCTGCGCAACCTGGCCGCCGGAACTTGTCTGACCTGGGACGACGCGAAGACCGGCAACGGAGCCGCGCTGATCCAGAAGGCCTGCGCCACCGGGAACGCCGCCCAGCAGGTCGCCTTCGTCGGTACCGGCCGCCTCAACGTCGCCGGCGAGGCCGACGCGCTGATGCAGAATCCGCGCGCCGGCACCTGCGTCGTCGCCGACAAGACGGCGATCGGCAACGCCAAGCCCGTCAAGCAATGGGCCTGTTCCAGCAACGACCGCTACCAGATGTGGAACTGAGCGCCGGGGCTGGTTGAGACCGGCTGAGACGCGCCCCGGGGGCAGCGGCGCCCGGCGCCCGGTCGCTCAGTCTTCCGTGTACCAGATCCGCACCTCGGCGCTCGGCTGCCGCTCCGAGAACAGCCCCGACGGCGACTCGTCCCGCAGCAGCCGCCGCAGCTCCGCCTCGAAGGCGTCGCGCAGTGCGCCGAACAGGTGCGGCGCCGCGTATGACAGCGAGAACGTCCCGGCCACCACGTCGTCCTCGGTCCGCACCAGATGCTGCCCGCCGCGCACGATGTGCTGGTCCGGGCCGTCGAAGCCGGCCCGCGCCAGCACCGCGGCCTCGTCGCCGGGGGTGCCGTGGGGCAGCGTGCCCTGCCCGGCGCGCCGCACCGGGCCGAGGTACTGCCGGACCAGGTCCTCGATCGCCGTGTAGGGGGCCGCCGGGTGCGGCAGGCCCTCGGCCGTCCGCATCTCGTTCTTCCATTCCGCTATGTGCACCAGCGCTCCGCCCGGGCGGAGCATGGCGTAGATGGTGGCCGGGACCAGGTCGCGGTCCACCCAGTGGAAGGACTGGCCGAAGGTGACGGCGTCGAAGGTGCCCAGGCCGGCCGGCAGGTCCTCGGCGCGCATCCGCAGCCAGCTGGTCCGGTGCGCCACGCCCGCGCCGTCGGCCCACAGCTCGGCCTCGGCGATCATCTCGGGGTCCGGGTCCAGCCCGACCACCTCGCCGAAGTACGGGGCCAGCGACACGCCTATCGTCCCGGGACCGCAGCCCACGTCGAGCACGCGCTGGGTGCTGTCGGCCGCCAGGACCTTGGCGATGACCTCGGCCGTCCCGGGTGCGTAGGGGATGCGACCCCGGCGGTAGAAGGCGGCGGTGCCCGCGAACAAGGTCTCGTCCCATTGCCAGCCGGCCGTCATGTCCACCCCGGGTCCACCTTTCACTATTTACTTGCGGCGCCGCGGCTTCGCGGGTTTCGCTCCCTGCCGCCGGCCCGATCCCGTCCCGGAGCCCGTCCCGGGGCGCGGCGCCGATCCGGTTCTGCCGGCGGCCGCGGGCTTCTGCTGCTGGCCCTGCTTCTGGCTCTGCTTCTGGGCCGGTTTCTGGCCCTGCTTCTGCTTCTGGTCCGCGGCCCCCGGCGCGGGCGGGGTCGCGGCGCGGCCGCGCGAGCTGTTGACGGTCCGCCCCCGTACGATCCCGATGAATTCTTCCACCAGGTCGGTGGTCTGCCCTTCCAGCCAGGACAGCGCCACGGTCGACTGCGCGGCGTCCTCGGTCATCGGCCGGTAGGTGAGGTCGCGGCGGTGGTGCAGGCGGGCCAGCGACTGCGGCACCAGCAGCACCCCGATCCCGGCGGCCACCAGCTCGACGGCGTCGGCGGTGCTGGCCGGGCGTTCGATCGCGGGCTGCCCGGGCAGCGTCTCCCATTCCAGGGTGTCGTCCATCGGATGCAGCACGATGTAGTCGCCCAGGTCGGCCGGCGCGGCCTCCTCGACGGCGGTCACTTCGTGGTCCTTGGGGACCACGACCACGGTGGCCTCGGTGTAGAGCGGGATCGCGCTGAGCAGCGCGCGGTCGACCGGAAGGCGCAGCAGCGCGGCGTCGGCCGAGCCGTCCTTGACGGCCTGCTCGGCCTCGTCCGGGGTCAGCGCCAGCAGCTCCAGCGGGACGTCGGGGAGCCGCTCGGCCCACGTCCGCACCCACTTGGCGGGGGTCACCCCGGGGACGTACGCGAGCCGGAACGTCGGGGGCGCCTGCGTGCCAGTCACCCGGCCAGGGTACCGGGCAAGATCCGGCCTGCCGCGAGGGCTCGCTACGCTGGACCCATGACGTCGCAGAAGTCCCCCCAGTCGATGAAGCCCGCGACCGCGGCCAAGAAGCTGGGCGTGTACCTGGAAGCCACCCCCGCGGAGTTCCAGGAAGGCGTCGTCACCCGTGACGAGCTGAACGCCCTGCAAACCGACCCGCCGCAGTGGCTGCGCGAGCTGCGCCGCGACGGGCCGCACCCGCGCCCCGTGGTGGCCGGCAAGCTCGGGATCTCGATCTCCGGCCTGGCCCGCGGCGGGATCGAGGAGGCGCTGACCACCGAGCAGATCGACGCGCTGAAGGCCGACGAGCCGGAGTGGCTGCGCACCGAGCGGGCGATCCAGGGCGAGGTGCGGCGCGAGGCCCTGCGGGTCAAGGAGAAGCACGCCAAGGAGAAGAAGGCCGAGGAGCGCAAGCAGGCCGAGGCGCTCGCCGAGGCGCACGCGGCGCCTACGCGGCGTCCGTCGCGTCCTTCGCGTCCGTCGCGGCAGTCCTCCTCGCCGGCCCGGCGGACGTTCGGGGGCCGGGGACGCTGACCGTCCCGTCCCGGGTCCACCGCCGCATGGCCCGTCGCAGGGCCCGGGGGTCGCTGTAGCCGAGCCGGACGGCGATGGCGGCCGTCGGGGTCCCGGCCGCCTCCAGGGTCGCCGCATGGGCGCTCCTGGCCCGATCGAGTTCGCGCTGCCAGGTGGTGCCGTGATCGCCGAGGCGGCGTTGCAGGGTGCGCGGCGTGACCGCCATGGTGCGCGCCAGCCGCGCCAGTGACGGGGCGGCTCCGTCGGCGACGACCGCCCGCGCGAGGGCCTGGTCGAACCGCTCCCACCAGCCCGGCACCGGCCGCGCTTCGGCGGTCAGCAGGTCGGCGTAATGCGCCAGGATCCGCGTCAGCGTCGGGTCGGCGGGCCGCCCGCCGCGGGTGTCGGCGGCCAGGAACGTCAGCGAGTTGGCCGGGCGCCCGAAGTCCATGCGGCCGGTGCCGAACGCGTCGACGAGGTGCCGGTGGCGGCGCGGCGCCCGGTGGGCGAAACCGACGTGCACCGGGGCCACCTCCCGGCCGACGGTCTCCCGGCAGCGCCGCAGGATCAGGGCCATGACGAACTCGTGGATCCCCTCCGCGGCGCCGGTCCATGGGGTCTCGGAGCTGTAGCCGATGGTGAGCAGCGCGCCGTCCTCCTGGACGGTCATCACCGCCGACGGGTCGACCAGCAGGTGCAGCCGCTCGGCGGCCAGGCGCGCGCCGGCGGCGAGGTCGCCGCCCCTGGTGAACAGGTAGTCCCAGACGTGCAGCTGCCCGAGCGCGGCGCCCTCGGCGACCCGCAACCCGGCCCCGGGTGCCGGCGCGGCGGCGGTGAACAGCTCCCACAGCCGCAGCAGCGAGGCGGTCGGCGGCCGGATGGAGTCGTCGGCGAGGGCGTCCGGGGTCAGTCCTGGCAGGTGCGCGGTGCTGGCTTCGCGCAGGCCTGAGTGTCGCGCGGTGCGCAGGACCAGGCGGGTCAGGTGGGAGGAGACGGTGTCGGGGGTCTTGGGCGTGGGTGTGGGTGCGGATGTGGGTGTGGGTGTGGATGTGCGTGTCATGGCGACTCAGCCCCCTGTGAAGATCGCTGTCGCGTCCGGTCCCCATCCTGTCGTCTCCGGCCGCCCTGTGCGCCGCCGGCCGAACCTAGGTTTGCCAGGGAGCGGCCGGGAACGTCGGCCGGTGTATAAGGGAGCTGATACAGCATGGCGGTCTTCATCGTGATGGACTGGGACGAGACCGAGGCCGACTACTTCGGGATCGTGTCCCGAATGGGTGTGCAGGGCACCCCGGCCGAGGGCATCCACCTGCACCTCGCGGGCCCGGCGGCGGGCGGGATGCGGATCGTGGAGGTGTGGGACGAGGCGGCGGGCTTCGAGGCCTTTGTGCGGGACGTGCTGCTGCCGACCGCTGCGGAGGCCGGGATCGCGACCAAGCCGGTCTACACCGTGGTCCCGATCGGGAACGTGTTCGCGCCCGGGTTGGAGGTCATCGAAAAGTTGGCGCGGGAGTTCGCCGGGTAGCCGTTCGGATCGGGGGCGGATCGGGGGCGGATCAGTGCGGACCGGGGCGGAGCGGCGCGGATCGGGCTGACAGGTCTCGTTCTCCGGATCGTCGATCGCAGGACTCTGGACAAGGGCATCCTCCGAGAGTAGAAAACAATCCACATCTATCCGCGATCCAAGAGTAGGGATCCTGTGGTTTCGCGGATGGTGGCCTCTGCTTCACCCGCCCTCATCCAGAGCCCTGCGTCACCGGCCGCCCGAGAGGACCCCCATGGCCTTCCCCGACCGCTCCGTCAGCAGGCGGACCGCGCTGCGCGCCGGCGTCGGCGTCACCGCCGCCGCCGGCCTCGGCCTGCTGCCCCAGCTCGCCGCACCGGCCTCGGCCGCAACCGACGCCACCGGCGGCGCCGACCTGTCGTTCATCATCGACTGCGCCTCCTGGGGTGCCCGGCCGCCGGCCGCGCCGGTGACGATGAAAAGCGGGACCACCCGCAAGATCATCGTGCACCATACCGACTTCCCGAACGTCACGGACTACTCGCGGGCCCAGGCCGTCCACCTGGCCCAGGAGATCCAGGACCTGCACATGGACAAGAACGGCTGGATCGACACCGGCCAGCACTTCACCGTCAGCCGCGGCGGCTTCGTGCTGGAGGGCCGGCACCGCAGCCTGGAGGCGCTCGCCGCCGGCACCGAGCAGGTGCAGGGCGCGCACTGCGTCGGCGAGAACAACCAGGGCATCGGCATCGAGAACGAGGGCACGTACGTCACCGAGACGCCCCCGGCCGCGCTGTTCGAGTCGTTGACGCAGCTCTGCGTCACGATTTGCCGGCAGTACAAGATCGGCGCGAACAACATCTTCGGGCACTGGGACTACAACGACACCGACTGCCCCGGTATCGCCTTCTACCGCCAGTTCCCGACGCTGCGGCACACCGTCGCGAAGCGGCTGGGCCAGACCTCGTTCCCGGACCGGACGTGGCCCGACGTCTTCGTCTCCAACGCCGGCCCGGTGGTGCGGGTGGTGCAGTGGCTGCTGCTGAACCAGGGGTACACGGTGCCGACGACCGGGGCGTTCACGGCCGACACCGTGGCGGCGGTCCAGGACCTTCAGGCGAAGCTCGGCGTCGTCGTGGCCAGCGACGGTACGGTGACCGACCCGACGTGGGAGGCGCTCGGCGCGCCGATCCGCCAGGGCGACAGCGGCAACGCGGTGCAGGCGCTGCAGTCGATCCTGGTGCACAAGGGCTATGCGCTGACGCAGAGCGGCGACTTCGACCACGACACGCACAAGGCGGTGCAGGCGATGCAGCATCTGCACGGTCTGCCGCCGAACGGGAAGGTCGACACCGATACGTGGTGCGCGACGGTGGGCGGGATCATCGCTCCTGAGTTCGGGTAGGTCGGCTGGTTTTCCTACTGATTCGGTCAGGCTCCGGGCTGGAACGGGAGTTCCACGTCATCCCACAACGCGGGTTGGACTTCGGTCGCGCGCGTTGTGGGATTCCCGGGGCCGGCGCCGAGGCTGGGGGCGGGGTCGGCGGCCCGGGGGCGGACCAGCCCATACGCCTTGGCGAGTTCGCGAACCGCCGCCGTGACACGGTCCTGATACCACGTCGGCGTGTAGGAGCCGTTGCGGTAGAGCGCGCGATAGCGGGAAACCAGGTGCGGGTACGTCGCCTGGAGCCACTCGTAGTACCACTCCCGCGCGCCCGGGCGCAGATGCAGCACGATCGGCGTCACCGAATGCGCGCCGGCCTTCGCGATCGCCTCGACAGTGGCGCGCAGCTGCTCGGGCGAGTCGGTCAGGAACGGCAGGATCGGCGCCATCAGCACCGAGCAGCCCAACCCCGAGTCGGCCAGCGTCCGCACCGCGTCCAACCGCCGCGCCGGACTCGGCGTCCCCGCCTCCACGGTCCGCCACACACTGTCGTCGACCGACCCGACCGACATGGCGAGCCGCACCGGCACCTCCCGCGCGACGGCCGTCAACAACGGCAGATCGCGCAGCATCAGCGTGCCCTTGGTGAGGATCGAGAACGGCGTGCCGAAATCCCCCAGCGCCCCGACAATCTCCGGCATCAGCCGATAACGCCCCTCCGCGCGCTGATAGCAGTCCACATTGGTACCCATCGCCACCGCCTCACGCCGCCACGAAGGCCGCGCCAGCTCCCGCCGCAGCACCTCCGGAGCGTTGACCTTGACCACGATCCGCGTATCGAAGTCCAACCCGGCGTCGAGATCCAGGTACGTGTGCGTCTTGCGCGCGAAGCAGTAGACACAGCGGTGCCCACAGCCCCGGTAGGGGTTGATGGTCCACCCGAACATCGGCGCGGCCCCCGGCACCTTGTTGAGCACCGACTTGGCACGCACCTCGTAGAACGTCGCATCCCGGAACCCGGGCGTGTCAAAGGTACGGACGACGACATCCGACGCCTTGAACAGGCCGCCCGCCGCGTCGTCGTCGTTGTCGCTGATCAGCTGCCCGGACCATCTCACTCGACCCACTATAGAACATATGTTCGAGCAGGGGGTTGTGGGATTGTTGGCAGGTCAGAGCGATCCATGGATCGAATCATGTCTATCGGAACAAAACGGCGTAGAAGGGCTGTGCGGCATCCAATGATCATGCTGAGGAGGGCGGGCGGCGGCAGTGGCGAGATGTCGAAGCCCTTCGAAGTGCTCATCGACGGTGTCCAGACCGATCGGATCCATGCCGGCGGCGCTGCCTGCCTGTATCCGCCGGCCGGGTCGCACACGCTCCAGCTCAGGTGCGGGAGTCGGGTGAGCAACGAGTGCAGGGTGGATGTCGCCGATGACACCTACTACTTCTTCATCTGTGCGCCTGACGTCGACCCGGCCGGCACGAATCTCGGCGCCACCGGACCGGAGTGGACCATCGATCTGTCGCCGGACCTCGCGCGGCCCGAAGTTCGGATCCCGTCCAACCTGTTAACGGTGCGACCCCATCCGGTTCTGGCCGGTGGCTTTCTCGGTGGGGCAATCCTCTTCGTCGGGGGCTGGCTTTTAGGGCAGACCGGTGTGGCTCATGACGCTGCTGTTGACCTCGCGATAGGGGGCCTCGCGGTAGGGCTGCCGTCGATGATCGTGGCGAACGTGACCCAGAAGCGGAAGTACAAGAAGCTTCTCAGCGAAGACAGCGAAGACAGCGAAGACAGCGAAGACAGCGAAACCAGGACTATTGCTAGCAAATGGGTCTACGCCTCCGCAGCTCGCCACTTCCGCGATCACTAGCCCCGACATGAGTATCCGTACTCAGGTGCCACCCCCTCCGCCGCTGCGATCCTGATCTGTGGGGCGGGCATGTGCGTCCGCCACGGGCACGTGGGGACCCGACAGGGGAGGACGCTGTGGCTGATCCGGATGGGCCGGGCGGGGGCAGGCGGGCGCCTTTGCGCCGGCGGAAGCGGTCGCGGTGGGAAGTGTTCGGCATGGTGGTGGGCGTGTGTCTGGTGCTGGGCGGGGTGGCCGTTGTCGGGTTCTCGCTGATGGTCACCAGCGCGTTGAACAACTGGGGGAGCAACAAATGAGGGCGCGGGTTCGGGTCTTGGTTGCGTTGTCGCGGCCGCCGGTGTTTCTGTTGCTGATGTTGCACCTGGCGCTCGGTATGGACGGCGCGGCTTCCACTCATGGTTTGCTTCTGCTGGTCCGGGCGTTGTTGCCGTTGGTCGCGTGCCAGGTGTTCTCGGTGGCGTGCAACGATCTGTCGGATATGGCGATCGACGCCGTCAATCTGGCCGGGGATCCCAGTCGGCCGTTGGTCTTCGGGGGGACGGCGCGGCGGGACATGGTCGGGGTCGCGGTCGGGGCGGCGGTGGTCGCTCTCGGTGCCGCGGCGTTCCTTGGCTTGGCGCCGTTCGCCGTCGTCGCGGCGGAGTTGGTGGTCGGGGCCGCGTACTCGTTGCGGCCGGTGCGGTTGGCCGAGCGTGGGGCGTTGGCGGCGGTGACGCTGGCGGTGTGCTTCGTCGTCCTGCCCTACCTGCTCGGGCGCGTGGTGGTCGGCGCGCACCTGTCGGGCCGGGACGCGTTGATGGTCGCAGGCTTGTCGCTGGGATTCGTCGGCCGGATCGTGCTGAAGGACTTCCGGGACGTCCGGGGCGACACCATGTACGGCAAGCGCACGTTCCTCGTCCGCCGCGGACGCGCCCGCACCTGCCGCTTCAGCGCCGGGTGCTGGACCGCCGGCACCGGGGCGATGCTGGTCGCCACGCCGCATCCCGGCGCCGTGCTGACGGCCTCGATCCTCACACAGCTCGCCGCCGCGCTCTGGCTGCTCGACCGCCTCCGGACCGAGACGCATCCCCGCCGCGAGACGATGCTCATCTCCACCATTGCGATCGTCGGCCGGGGCATGCTCCTGACCCTGCTGACCCATCTCGCGCTGCTCGCCGAGGGCTGGTCCGCGGCGCAGCAGGCGGTAACCATCGCGGCGCTGCTCGCCCTCACCCTCGGCCAGTCGCACACGATGCTGACGCGTGGGCCCGCGACGCGTCTGGTGGTCCCGCCCGCGCTGCTTCAGCCGGGTCCTGATCTAGAGTCCTCGGAATGGTCAGCAAATTCACCGAACTCGCCGTCGACTGCGCCGATCCCCGCGCCCTGGCCCGATTCTGGTGCGCCGTCCTCGGCTACGAGGTCCAGGACGAAGAAGGAGACGACGTCGTCTCCATCGGCTCCCCGCTGACGGCGCCCGAAGGGCGGGGCGTGGGCCAAAGGCGACGACGCCACCTGGGTCACGCTCACCGACCCGGAAGGGAACGAGTTCTGCGTCCTGCGGACTCGCACCCCCGACGCGCGCTGAAGAGGCCGCGTCGGCCCCGGCCCGCACTGAAAACGCCGCGTCGACCCCCGCCCCCACTGAAACGCCGCGTCGGCCCTATCCCTGCTGCAAGGCGGCGGCGCGGGTCGACCGGCGCGCGAAGATCTGCTCGCGCCGCTCGCCCATCTGCCGCAGTGCTTCCTTGCGGTCGCGCCTGGGCAGGCGGTCCAGGTATATGGCGCCGCGCAGGTGGTCCGTCTCGTGTTGCAGACAGCGCGCGAAGTAGTCGGCGCCCTCGATGGTGAGCGGGCGGCCGTCCTTGTCGAAGCCGTGGACCACGGCGCGGTCGGTGCGGGGGACGGACATCCGCGCCCCGGGAACCGACAGGCAGCCTTCGAAGTCGTCGATGAGGCGGCGCTCGTGCGGATCCGGCTCCTCCAGGACGGGATTGACGACGTGCCCGACGTGGCGGCCGCCCTTGCCGTCCAGGCAGTCGTACACGAACACGCGCAGGCTCACGTCCACCTGGTTGGCGGCCAGACCGGCGCCCTCGGCGACGTGCATGGTCGCGAACATGTCGTCGATCAGCGTCGCCAGCTCCGGAGTGCCGAACTCCGTCACCTCGCGGCAAGGCCGGCTCAGGATCGTCTCCCCGACCTCGGTGACGCGGCGTACCGAGCCGCGCGCCACCTCAGGTGGCAGGGGCGGGTAGCTGTCGACGATCTGACCTTGTACGCGCACGAGCATCGCGGTCGTCCCTCCGGGTGGCCGGGGTAGGCGGGTTCACAGATTGCACCACCAAGTATCGGAGGACTCGCCCGAGCACGGCGACCGTGTATCCGGGCGCACAGCCGCAACCGGACTTCGCGTCCCCAAGGTGGTGGTCCCGACACCACGACAAACGCCGACTCTCCACACCCGTTCCCGGTGCCCCAAGCTTGAGTCATCCACCGAACAGGAACCGGAGACAGAACGATGAACATCGGCCACATCGCCGCGGAGACCGCTATTGCCGCCGCCCGCCAGAGCGCCGAAGCGGCCGGGGTCACGGCGGCCTTCGCGGTCGTCGACACCGGAGGCAACCTCGTCGCCTTCAGCCGGATGGACGGCGCCACCCTCATCACCATCGACACCGCGATCGGCAAGGCCTACACCGCGGTGAGCGTCGGCGCCGACACCATCCACCTCACCGGCGCCATCCAGCCCGGCGCCCCGCTGTTCGGGACCGGCCTGACGCTCGCGCAGACCCGCTCGTTCGTCCCCTACGGCGGGGGAGTGCTGATCCGCTCGGCCGACGGCGGGCGCGTCATCGGCGCGCTCGGGGTCTCCGGTGCCCCGTCCTCCGACGACGACCACGCGATCGGCACCGCGGCGGCCGCGGCGGCGGTCGCCCCGGTCGAGCCGGCCGAGCCGGTCGCCCCGGTCGCCCCGGTCGCCGAGCCAGTGGCCTGAGCCCCTGCCCCGAATCAGTGCCCGGCCGCCGCCTGCGACCCCTGCACGTCCGTCAGGTGCGCGTAGACGACGACGTTCCCCAGGTACCGGTTGTGCCGCTTGTCGAACCCGGCCCCGCAGGTGATCACCCGCAGTTCGGCGCGCGCCGCCGCCCCGTAGACCTTCTCGTCGGGGAAGGCGCGCGCGTCGTAGGCCTCGACCGCGTCCACCGTGAACACCGCGGTCTGCCCGTCGGCCCGGTCGACGTCCACCGCGTCGCCCTTCTTCAGGATCCCGAGGCTGTAGAACACCGCCGGGCCTGCGGGGGTGTCGACGTGCCCGGCGATCACCGCCGTGCCCACCACGCCGGGCGACGTCCCGTCGCTGTACCACCCGGCCAGGTTCCGGTTCGACTCCGGCGGCGCCGCCAGGTGCCGGCCGGAGTCCAGCGCGAGCCCGGTCAGCGGCGCGTTGACGCTGATCGCCGGGATCCGGACCCGGGTCGGCGTGGCCGGGGCGAGCATCGGCTGGTCGAGCGGCTGGAACTTCAGGGCGTCCGCCGCGGACCCGGCCGATCCGGCCGCGGCGGCTGCGGCCGCCGAGGCCGGCGCCGCCGCCGGGCTGGCCGCGGGTGCGGGCGCGGCGGGCCCGGGCGCCTGGAACGCCTGCGCGGCGGTCGGCTGCGGCGGCGGCTTCGCGGTGCGCAGGCCGTCGGCGACCAGCACGATCCCCGCACACACTCCCAGCGACACCAGTGACGCCGTCAGCACGTCGCGAGCAGACATGCCCCGCCGCTTCGCGGTGGTTTCCGTATCCGCGTCCGTGTCCGCGTCCGTTCCGCTTGCGGTATCGCGCATGGTCTTCACCAGCCTCATATCCGGTCCGGCTCAGCTCTCGGAAATGGCGGGTGCTCAGGCTTCGCCGCCCACCCGCCGCCGACGCAGCGCCAGTGCCCCGGCGCCGGCCGCGCCCAGCAGCCCGACCCCGCCCGCGACCTCGCCGCCGGCCACGCCCTGGCTCGTGCTGCCGGCGCCGGTGTGCATCCCGCCGTGCGGGTGCGGACCGGCGTGGTGGCAGGCGCGCGCCGCCATCGACGCCGCCGAGTCCGCCTCGCCCTTCAGCATCTCGGCGTTCTCTTCCTCGGCCATGCCGGGGTGGCCGCCGGCCGCGATCTGCTTCTTCAGGTCCCACACCGCCGCGTTGTAGGCGTGCTCCGCCTTCATCGCCGCGCCCACCGCGCTCCGGCACGCCGCCGAGTGGTCCTGCGGCGCGGCGGAGGTCTGCGCCTGCGCGGCCGCCGGGGCGCCGAGCACGAGGCCCGCGGTGAGGACGGCGGCGGAGATGGCGGTGGTCTTGAACGAACGCATGTGGTCGAACCCCTTCACCGACGCCGGACGCGGTGCGATACACACTGCTTGAGATCCGGACGTCACGAAGCGGACGATTGCCGGTGATCAGATAACTCATACATAGGCTTTATCCGGCATCCACCCATACGGCCCATACCTCCATGGCCCGCTGGAGTTCCGCCTAAACCGCAGGCCACGGCATCGCGGCCGGACCGGCGGGCGGTTCCCGATCCAGCCGCCGAACGGGTGAGTCGACCCGGCCCAACTCGACTCACCCCGGCCCGACCGGACCTGACCCGACCCACCCCACCCACTTATCCAGCGCCCTACTCCGCCTCGTCCAAGTAAGCCCGCGCCTGCAACGTATAAAGCTGCGCATAATGTCCACCGCTCGCCATCAGCTCCTCATGGCTCCCGGTCTCCACCACCTGCCCGCCGTCCAGCACCACGATCAGGTCCGCGGCCCGCACCGTCGAGAACCGGTGCGACACGAACAAAGTGATCGCCCCCTCCTCCCGCCGCTCCGCCGCGATCCGCACGTGCCGGTCGAACACCGCCGCCTCCGTCAGCGCGTCCAGCGCGGCCGTCGGCTCGTCGAGCACTGTCAGCAGCGGCCGCTCCCGCATCTGCCCGCGCGCCAGCGCGATCCGCTGCCACTGCCCGCCCGACAGCTCGCGCCCGCCGGCGAAGTGCCGCCCCAGCTGGGTGTCCAGCCCGTCGGCCAGCTGGGCCACCAGCGGTGCGGCCTCGGCCCGCTCGACCGCGCCAGTCACCGCCTCCGGATCGTCCATCCGCGGCAGGTCCCCGAGCCCGACCGCCTGCCGCGCCGGGGTCTGGAAGCGCACGAAGTCCTGGAACGTCGCCGTCACCCGGCCGCGCCACGCCTCCAGGTCGAAGTCGGCCAGGTCGGCGCCGTCCACCAGTACCTGGCCGCCGCTCGGCGCGTACATCCCGGTCAGCAGCTTGACCAGCGTCGTCTTCCCGGCGCCGTTCTCGCCGACCAGCGCGACCGTGGAACCGGCCGGCAGCGTCAGCGTCACGTCGCTCAGCACCGTGCGGTCCGAACCCGGGTAGGAGAACGTGGTCGCGTCCAGCCGGATGCCCTCGCTCAGCGCCTCCGGCGCGGGCCGCGTCCCGGTCGGCCGCTGCCGGCGCGCGTAGTCCTGGAGCCACAGCAGGCGCTTCGCGTTCCGGACCGACGCCGCCAGGCTGCCGGCGGTGTCCGAGGCCGTCGACAGCTGGGTCTGGACCCGCCGCAGCAGGCTGACGACCATGACGATCTCGCCCGCCGACACCTGCCCGTGGGTGGCCCGCAGGACCAGTACGACGATCGCGGTGATGAAGAACGCGGCGTAGAACAGCCACCCGGCGGCCTCCCACGCCGCCCCGCGCAGCGCCGCGGCGACCGTGGACTTGCGCACCGCGTCGCCGAGCCGGTGGTGCCGGGCCGCGACGTCGTCGGCGACGCCGTAGGTGCGCAGCTCCTTCGCGCTGTCGGCGGACGTCGAGATGGCGAAGAGGTCCCCGAGCAGCCGCCGGTCGTCGGCGACGTCGGTCTCGTTCTGCTTGGCGATCTTCGAGGCGCGCCGGGAGGCCAGGGCCGGGGCCGCCGCCGCGGCCGGCACCAGCAGCACCGGCAGATACACGGTGGCCAGCAGCACCGCCGTGGTGCCGACCCGGATCACGTTCGCCAGCATGCCGGTGAGCTGCCGCGGCGCCGCCGCCAGCCCGCGCCGGCCGTCGCGCAGCTGCTCGACCTCCCGCAGCACCTCGGGGTTCTCGAAGTGCTCCAGCCCCGGCACCTCGTTGACCAGCGTCGCGATCCGCTCGGCGTGGTAGACGTTGACCATGTCGACCAACGGCGAGCCCTGCGCCACGGCCAAAATCTGCAGCAGCCAGCCGGTGCCGAACAGCACCGCGACGACCACGACCCCGGCCGCGACCCGCGCGGCTTCGTGCGCCAGCGCCGCGTCGACCAGGATCCGGTAGCCGATCGGGTAGCTGACCGAGGCGGCCGCGCCCAGCAGGCTCATCAGCGTCGAGACGGTCATCATGCCCGGGGCCGCGCGGAACCCCGAGCCGACCAGCACGCCGAACAGGCGGCGGCGCAGCCGGGCCCGGTCCGGTTCGAGGCCGCTCATCGCTTCTTCCGCCCCTCGGTGAAGGCCGCGGCCTGTTTGTGGAACATCTCGGCGTAGGTGCCTTCCCGGGCCAGCAGTTCGGCGTGGCTGCCGAGCTCGGTGATCCGGCCGCCGTCGAGCACCGCGATCCGGTCGGCGCGCCGCACCGTGGAGAACCGGTGCGAGATCACGACGCTGGTGACGCCGTGGGTGATCTCCAGGAACCGTTCGTAGAACGCTGCCTCGGCCCGGACGTCGAGCTGCGCCGTCGGCTCGTCCAGCACCAGCACGCCCGCGCCGCGCGCGATCGCGTACAGCGCCCGCGCCAGCGCGATCCGCTGCCACTGCCCGCCGGACAGGTCCTGCCCGTCCGTGTACTGCGGCGACAGCACGGTGTCCCAGCCGTGCGGCAGCCCCTCGACGAGGTCCAGGGCGCCGGAGCGCTCGGCGGCGGTCCGCAGCGCCTCCTCGTCGACCGGCCCGCCGAGGACGTCCAAAACGACGTTCTCCCGCGCGGTGAGCGGGTAGCGCGTGTAGTCCTGGTAGACCACGGCGACCTGCTTCTGCCAGTCGCGGGTGTGCAGGTCGGCCAGCGGCACGCCGTCGACCAGGATCCGGCCGCGGTCCGGGTCCCGCAGCCGGGCCAGCAGCGTGACCAGCGTCGTCTTCCCGGCGCCGTTGACGCCGACCAGCGCCGTGGACTCCCCGGCGCGCAGCGTCAGGTCCAGGCCGTCGAAGACGTCCGCCGTCCCGCCGGGGTAGCGGAACCCCACGTCCTCGAACACGACGTCGCGCCGCGGCATCCCGGCCGGGTCCACCGCGCCGTCGGCCGGTTCGGCGGCCGGGACCAGCGACTCGGTCAGCGCGTCCAGGTCCGGCACGGCGGTGAGCATCATCTCCAGCTGGAAGTCGGTCATCGACACCGACCCGACCGCCATCGACGACGGCAGCATCGTCAGCATCACCGCCAGCGTGCCCAGGCCGACCTCCCGGTGGTAGGCGGTCCAGCCCAGCGTCCCGGCGCCGAGTGCGAACACCCCGAAGACCGCGATCGCGACCACCGCGACCCGGCGGCCCTGCCGCCGGATCTCCTGCCAGGTCGGCGTCAGCCCCGCGACATAGTGCTCGCGGTGCTGCGCGGCCAGCCAGCCGCCGAGCCCGAACACCCGGGCCTCCTTCGCCGCGCCCGGCCGGGTCGCCAGCGCGAACAGGTACCAGGCCCGCCGCAGCGGCTCCCCGGCGGCGCGGAAGCTGCCGACCCGGCTGCGGATCAGCAGTCCGATCGGCCGCCGCACCGCCACCCAGGCCGCGAACATCGCCAGGCCCAGCCACCAGCGGAAGGTGCAGAGCACGACGCACGCCATCGTGCCGGACAGCCATCCGCCGAGCTGCGAGGCGATCGTCATCGGCGCGTCGGCCGGCGCGGCGTTCATCAGCTGGCCCTGCGCGTTGGCCAGCCGGTCCAGGGTGGCCGGGTCCTCCAGGTGCGCGATCCCGGCCGGGGCGCTCACCGCGCCGACCAGCCGCCGTTGCAGCGTCACGACCATCCGGGCCCGCACCGTCGCCGACAGCGCGTCCTCGACCGGACCGCGCACCAGGGACAGGCCGTAGCAGACCCCCGCGACGGCCAGGGCCACCAGGAGCGCGTGCCCGGCCGCGGAGCTCAGGCCGTCGCGCGCGGCGGCGGGGATGCGGCCGGTGGCGTGGCCCATGGCGATCAGGGTCAGGTTGGGGAGCACCGCCTCGGCGAGGACGAACGCGCCGACGGTGATCAGCAGCCCCGGGCTCACCGAGGCCAGCAGTCTCAGGGCCCGTATTCGGCGGGAGGCCCGCCAGGCGGCGAGCGGATGGCGCAGCGGGGACGGACGGCGGGACTCGGTGCTCGGGGGTGGCTTCGGCACGGGCATTACCGTGGCCCGGTCCGGGACCCGGGGCAACTGTGTTTTCGTAGAGCGAACAAGGTCGTTAGCCTCGACGCATGATCGACATGACCAAGGTGCTGACAGACACCCCGGGCGCGGCGGACCGCGTGTTCCTGAACAGCGCCGGCTCGTCGCTGGTGCCGCGGCCGGTCCTCGACGAGGTCGTCGGCCACCTGCGCCGCGAGGCGGAGATCGGCGGCTACGAGGCGGCCGACGAGCGCGAGGCCGACCTCGAGGCCGGCTACGGCGTGTTCGCCGAACTGCTCGGCTGCCGCGCCGACCAGATCGCCTTCACCGACAGCGCCACCCGCTCCTGGCTCGCCGCCTTCGACGCGCTGCCGCTGGCGGCCGGGGACCGGGTGCTGGTCGGCGAGGTCGAGTACGCCGGCAACGCCATTCCGCTGCTGATGCGGGCGCGGGCGGTCGGGGCGTCGGTGGAGGTGGTGCCGTCGGACGCGGACGGGACCTTCGCGGCCGAGGCGCTGGCGGAGCTGCTCGACGAGCGGGTGAAGCTGGTCTCCGTGGTCCACGTGCCGACCAACGGCGGCGTGGTCGCCGACGTGCGGCGGATCAGCGACGCCGCGCACGCGGTGGGGGCGCTGGTGCTGCTGGACGCCTGCCAGTCGGTGGGGCAGCTGGCCGTGGACGTCGAGGCGCTGGACGTCGACATCGTCACCGGCACCGGCCGGAAGTGGCTGCGCGGCCCGCGAGGAACCGGGTTCCTGGCCGTTCGCGATCGGGCGGCGCGGGTGCTGGCGCCCAAGCTGGCGGACCTGCACGGCGGTACCTGGACCGGGACGGAGAGCTTCGAACTGCGGCCGGACGCGCGGGTGTACGAGCTCTGGGAGAACGACGTCGCCGGCCGCCTGGGACTGATCGCGGCGGCGCGCTACTTGCTGGAGCTCGGGCCGGCGGCGGTCGAGGAGGCCGTGGGGCAGCGCGCGACGTACTTGCGCGCCGGACTGGCCGCGATCCCCGGCGTCACCGTGCACGATCTCGGAGCGCGGAAGGCCGGGCTGGTGACCTTCTCGGTGGCCGGCCGGTCGGCGGCGCAGGTCCAGGCCGCGCTGGCGGCGCGGGACGTGACGGTGACCACCTCCAGCCGGTCCTCGACCTACCTCGACATGTCCCGGCGCGGGCTGACGGACATCGTGCGGGCCTCGCCGCACTACTTCGTCGGCGAGGCGCAGCTCGACACGGCGATCGCCGAGGTGGCGAACATCGCGGGGTGAGCACGGCCTGCGGGCTCGGCGCGGCTTGCGAGCCTGGCCGGGCCCGCGGAACAGGCAGCGCCCGCCCGGAAGGCCTGCCGGTAGGCGCCAGGCGTGGTCCCGACCTGGTCCCGGAACCGCCGGCGCAGGTTGACGGCGGAGGACAGACCGACCCGGACCGCGATCGCCTCGACGGGCAGGTCGGTCTGTTCCAGCAGGGTCCGGGCCTCGGCGACGCGGCGCGCGAGCAGCCACTCGCCGGGGCCGATGCCGAGGTTGTCCGCGAACCGGCGGGCCAGCGTGCGCGAGGAGACGCCGAGCCGGCCCGCCAGGTCCGAGACCGTCAGCGGAGAGCTGAGACGCTCGGTGGCCCACGTCAGCAGGACGTCGAGCGCCTCGGCCGGCGGCGTCGCCGCCGACAGCTGCTGACGCGCCTCGCTCGCCCGATACGGCGGCAGCGTCATGTGCTGCGCGACCAGCGCGGCGTGCTCGGCGCCGTGATCGCGCTGCACCAGGTGGAGGCACAGGTCGATGCCCGCACCCGCGCCCGCGCTGGTGGCGATGTCGCCGTGGTCGATGTAGCGGCGGTGCGGCTCGACGGTGAGCGCCGGGAACTCGCGGCGCAGCTGGTCGGCGCGCTTCCAGTGCGCGGTGGCCGAGCGGCCGTCCAGCAGGCCGGTACGGGCCAGCGCGAAGACGCCGGAGCAGATGGTGACCAGCCGTGCGCCCCGGCCGTGGGCCCGGAGGAGGGCGCGGCGGATCGGGTCGGGCAGCGGCGCGTCCACCGGGGCCCAGCCCGGGATGATGATGGTGTCGGCGGTCTCCAGAGCTTCCAGACCGTGCACGACATAGATCGAGTAGCCGCCGGAGGTCTGCACCTCGCCGGGAGCCTCGGTGCAGACCGCGAAGTCATAGCGGCGGGGTATCCCGCCGCGCTCCAGCCCGAACACTTCGGACGCGCAGCCGAGCTCGAAAGTGGACTGGACTGGACGGACCAGCGCGACGACACGGTGCACGGCACGAAAGTACCCCACCCTGGCGCGGGAAGCTCTGTCCGCGACGATCTTCGGACGGGCACGGTTGACGCATGTACCCCGAGATTCTCGAACAAGCCGGATACACCTCGACCCGCCTCGCCGACATCGAGCCCCAAGAAGTCTTCCCTGGCATTCGCCTGCACACCTTCTGGCGCGCTCCGTCGGGCGCGTCCGCCAACCTTCTGCAGATGGACCCGGGCACGTCGTGGCCGCACCGCGACGTGCACGACCCCGGGCCGGAGGAGGTTTATGTCGTCAGCGGCGTCTTCAACGACGGTGCCCGCGACTACGAGGCGGGCACGTTCCTGCACGCGCCCGCGGGGACGTGGCACGTGCCCGCCACGGAGACCGGGTGCACCCTGTTCCTGTTCTATCCCGAAGCGTGAGGACTGTATTCGAAGACTGAGAGCTGTACCCGAGGGCTGAGGGCCCGAGGCCCATGGACACGATGCGACGCGACATAGCGCGAGCGGCGGTTGTACGCTGACGCCATGACGCTGCGAACCCCGCCGCGAGCGACCAACCTGGCGAGCCTGATCGCCACGGTGGCGTTGCTGATGGCGTTGTTCGGCGGACAGCACGCCGCTGTGCTCGTCGCGTCCGCCTCCCTGATGGCCCTGGCGAGCGCGGTGCTGTGGTGCGGCGCGGTTTCGGTCCTGATCGCCGGAACCGTCCAGGCCGACCACTTCGCGGCGGCCGCCCGGTCGTCATTGCGGGACACTGCTTTCCTCCCGCAGCGCGATCCTGACGCGTCCGGGAAGCCCCGTCCACGAGCACCTGGTTTGGACCCCGCGACCGTCTGACCCGACCCGGCACACAGCCGGCGTCCGGTCAGGCGGTCCATCTCGCCGATCCCGCTGACTCCAGCTGTCGAGCCGTCGAACCTTTGAGCCTTCGAGCCTTCGCGCCGTCGAACCTTTGAGACTTCGAGCCTTCGCGCCGTCGAGCTGGCGATCAGCATCCGTCCGGTAGATGTTCCGAAGGGTTCGCCATGTCTTTCCTCACGCCCGCCATCGTCGCGGCCTACCACGCCGTCACCGCCTTGTCCGCGGTCCTCGTCCCGGTCCTCGGCGGTGCCGGCCCGGCCGCCGCGATCATTGTCTTCACCGCCACCGTTCGGCTGTGCCTCCATCCGCTCAACCGCGCGCAGATGCGGACGCAGACGGCCGCACAGCAGGCGCGCGCCGCGCTGGCGCCCGCCGTCGCCAAACTCCAGCGCAAGCACAAGAACGACCCGCTCCGTGCGCAGCGCGAGACGCTGGAGCTCTACCGCGCCAACGGTGTGAAGACGGCGCCGGGCGTCCTGCTCGGGCTGGTTCAGGTGCCCGTGTTCATCGTGGTCTATCGGCTGTTCGTGTCGTCCCGGGTGGGTGGACACGTCAATGAGCTGCTGGGCGATCGACTGTTCGGCGTGGGACTGGGGTCGCATCTGGCGGCGGCGTTTCACGGAACCGTGCAGCTCGGTCATCTCGCGGTGTTCGGGGTGCTGATCGCGTTCCTGGCGGCGCTCGCGACGTGGTCGTCGCGCCGGATCCGGCGGGCCGGCGCCGCCCGGCTGGTGGGGTACCTGCCGTACACCACGGTGCTGGGCGCGCTGGTGCTGCCGCTGGCCAGCGGGCTGTACGTGGCTACCACGACCTTGTGGACGCTGGTCGAGCGGCGTCGGATGACGGCGGGGGGAGTCGCGGGCGACCTGACGAGTCCGTTGGGCTGATCATCAGCCTTGGACGATCCACTGCCGGCCGTCGATCTGCTCGCGGACGATGTCCAGATGGCCGGCGTGGGTGGCGGTCTCGGCCAGGTGGTGCAGCACGATCTCGCGGACCGTGTGCAGGCGGAAGTCGTCGCCGAACACCGAGCGGGGCCACCAGGCCGGGGCGGCGTCCAGGTCGCAGGCCTCGATGATGGCGTCGGTGCGGTCGGACTGTTGCCGGTACCGCGCGAAGACCTGGTCGACGGCGAGGGCCGGGTCGAGGTGCCAGCCGTCGGGCTCGCCGCGCTCCACGGCGGCGGCGACCTCGGGGTCGGCGGCCACGACGCCGGCGAACCAGAACTGCTCGTCGTCGAGGGCCAGGTGGTTGAGGAGTGCCAGAGGGCTCCAGCCGGAGGGCAGCGGCGCGTGCCGGAGGGTCTTCTCGTCCAGGTCTTCGAGGATTCCGAGGACGTGGTTGCGCTGGCCCCGGATGTAGCGCAGCAAGGTGTTGTTCTCGGTGGTCATGGGGTGGACTTTAGAGGAGCTCGGGGACAGGACCTGGTTCAGAACTCGCCGCGGTTCTTGCTGCGCGGGTCGCCTTTGGCGGTGTGTGGCGCGTACAGGCCGCTGCGCGCCGTGCGGCGCCAAGGGCGGGCCAGCCGCCGGGAAGTGTCGATGTCGGAGGAGATGGAGCCGAGGTCGATGTCGGCCACCGCGAGGCCGCGACGGCCGCGGACGCGGGCGGTCTGCGCCAGCCAGCGGCCGCCGGGGGCGATGAGGCCCGCGCGGGGTGCGGTTGCGGAACCGGAGTTCGAGGTGAAGGCGGAGGCTGCGTTGGACGCGACGGGGGAGGCGGCGCCGGTGATGGAGGCCGGCGCGGCGAAGCCGATCCACATCGAGAACAACTCGGCGTGGGCCTGGGCGACCGTGGCGAAGATCGGGTCGGTGGTCGCCGCCGAGAGCAGGACGGCGTCGGCGTTGTGCCGTTCGTACTCGGCGAAGACCTCGGGGAACTTCGCCTCGATGCAGATGGCCAGGCCGATGCGGGTGCCGTCGATGTCGACGATGGTCGCTTCGGTGCCGGGGGTGTAGAGGTTGGTGATCTCGGTGTTGCTGAGGAAGCGCTTGTCGTAGCGGGTCACGAGGTCGCCGGTGTCGGAGACGACGTAGAGGCTGTTGTGCGGGCGCCGACTGCCGGTGAGGCGGTGCGGGGCGCCGAAGACGACCCACAGGCCGAGCTCGCGGGCGTCCGCCGCGATGGCGTCGGCCTGGGCCCGCAGCTCGGGCCAGGCGGCGCGGTCCCAGTCGAGGGGGTCGGGGCCGGCGTAGGCGAGGGTGCCTTCGGGGAACTGCACCACGCGGGCGCCGGCGAGTCGGGCGTGCTGCATGAGGGTTCTGATTTCGGAGCCCGCGGCGCGGATGGCCCCGATGTCAGTGGGATCGCGGTGTACGGAGGTTTGGGCGACGGCCAGGCGAAGCGTCGAGGAGACCACATCATGACAATAGCTCGCAGGGTGCTGATGGCCGAGGGCCGAGGGGCCCGGACCTGATGGAGTCCTGTTAATGTGCCCGCAGCATGATCAGGATCGAGCGGGGGTTGTGATGGGGCAGGCGGCGTCTTGGCAGGTGCCGGGCTACGAGGACGTCCAGGAGCTCGGGCGCGGCGGATTCGGGCGGGTGGTGCTGGCCCGGCGGGTCGCGGACGGCGCGCCGGTGGCGGTGAAGTACCTGGCGGCCAGGCTCGTGGGGGACGAGCGGTTCCGGGAGGAGTTCCGGCGGGAGGCGCGGACGCTGGTCGGGCTCCGATCCCCGCACACGGTCCGGCTGTACGACTACGTCGAGGCGGACCCCGCGGGCGCGGCCATCGTCATGGAGTATGTTCCCGGTGCCTCGCTCCGGCAGTTGCTGCGGCAGGTCGGCGCCGCGATGCCTCCGGAGGCGGCGCTGGGGATTCTGAAGGGTTCGCTGCTGGGGCTCGGGGCCGCGCATCAGGTCGGGGTGGTGCATCGCGACTACAAGCCCGAGAACGTGCTGGTCCGGCCGGAGGGCGCCTCGGTGCTGGCCGACTTCGGGATCGCGGTGCGGACCGGGGAGCAGGCGGCGGAGATCGTCGGGACGCCGCCGTATATGGCCCCTGAGCAGTTCACGGGCGCGGCTCCCTCGGCGGCGGCGGACGTCTACGCCGCGACGGTGGTGTTCTTCGAGTGCGTGACCGGTACCCGGCCGGTCGACCTGGACTCGTCCGGGCTGGACAGCTGGGCCGACGCCCATCGGCAGATCCGAGTGCCCGTGGAGCTCGCTCCGGAGCCGGTCCGGGAGCTGATCCTGCGGGGTCTGGCCAAGGACCCCGCCGGGCGCCCGGCCGGGGCGCTGGCGTTCGCCGAGGAGCTCGAACACGCGGCCGTCGCCGGGTACGGCCTGGGCTGGGAGGCGCGCGGTTGGCAGGTATTGGCGGGCGCGCTGACCGGGCTGGCCGCCGCGGGGGTGGTGCTGTCCCTGGTGCCGGGGCTGGCCGGGCCGGTGGTGCCGCTGGCCTCGTTGGCGCCGCCGGCCGTGGTGCCGCTGGCCTCGTTGGCGCCGCCGGCCGTGGTGCCGCCGCCGACGCTGGGGCCGGTGCCGTCGCCGGTGCCGCCGCCGACCATGGGGCCTGTTCCCTCGCCGGTTCCGCCGCCGAGCATGGGTCCGGCGCCCTCCCCGGTGCCGTCGCCCAGCATGGGCCAGCCTCCGGGTTCCTTTCCGAGCGCGCCGCAGAGTCCTTACCCGCGGCCCCATGTCCTGCGTCACGCGTATTCCAAGCTCGGCGCGGCGAAAACCGCTGCCCTGGCCACCGCGGCCGTCACCGCGACCGCCGGCATCACGGCCGTGGTCGTCACGAAGTCTCCGAAGACAGCGCCTCCGCCGATTCCGGCGAAGAGTGCGGTCGTCGTGGCTTCGGCGAGTACTCCGCTCGCGCCCAGCACCAGTCTCATCAGTGCCACCAGCGCCACCAGTGCTTCACCCTCGCCGAGTGCCACTCCGCTGGCGCTCGGCGTCTTCGCGAACACATGGATCGCCCACTTCGGCGTCCTCAAGATCGCCGCCGACGGTACCTTCACGCTGGAGATCTTCGACGTCGTCCACGGCTCCTACCACAGCGCCGGCACCCTCACGGCCGCCACCGCCACGACGGCGGACGGCACCGTCACGACGACCGACTATGCCATCCCCAACGGCGTTCCGCTGGGGCCGGTCCACATGGAGTTCGCCAAGGACACCGGCACTGTCGACTTCGTCCAGGGCACCACCGATCGGACCTTCTGCAGCCACTCGTCGCCGCCGGGCTACTGCGGGGCCTGACGCCGCCCATCGAAAACGCCGCAGGCATGGGGCCTGCGGCGTCACAAATATCAGGGTTCGATCACCCGTACTGCATCAGATGGTCCACGACCTCCGCCAGGTCCGCCGTCGCCATCGCGATCACCGAGTCGCCGGCGCCGTAGTAGAGCCGCAGGGATCCGGTCTCAGCGTCATGCAGCATCCCGGTCGGGAACACCACGTTCGGCACGTCGCCGCGGGTCTCGTAGTCCGCTTCCGGGCCCATGACCCAGCCGGGGGTGCGGCGGATCACCCGGGCCGGCTCCTCCAGGTCGAACATCACCAGGCCGACGCGGTAGATCGGGCCGGCCGGCATCTGCTTCACCCCGTGGTAGACGCCGAGCCAGCCGTGGCTGGTCTCGATGGGGGCCGGGCCGATGCCCACGCGGACCGCGTCCCACCAGGGGCCCTGGCGGCCGGCGAGCACCGGTTCGGGGGCGGTCCAGTGGCGCAGGTCGCGGGAGCGGGACAGCCACACCGCGGGCCGGGTGGTGTCGCGGGTCGAGACCGGGCGGTGGTAGAGCACGAATTCGCCGTTGACCCGGCGGGGGAGCAGGGCGGCGTCCTTGTCCTCCGGGGGCATCACCGCGCCCAGCTTCTGCACCGACAGGAAGTCCTCGGTGGTGGCCAGGGCCACGCAGGGGCCGGAGGGGCCGTAAGCCGTGTAGGCGATGACGTACGTTTCGAGCTCGGGCACATAAGTGATGCGGCCGTCCTCGACGCCCCACATGCTGGTGGCGTCGCCGGGGTCCTCGGCCAGCAGGGGCTTGGGATCCACGCGCCAGCCGTGGATGCCGTCGGGGGAGCGGGCCACCGTGAGGTGGGACATCCCGCGCCGGTCCTCGATCCGGCACAGCAGGACGGTCTCGCCGGCATGGTGTGCGGCGCCGGGATTGAAGACGGTGTTGACCGGATAGGGCCAGTCGTCGGGGGTGAGGATCGGGTTGGCGGAGTCCCGGTGGAACAGATCCCGGAAAGCCCCGTCGGAGGTCGGCAATGCCATGATCACCTCGCTAAGCGGTGTCGGTGTCAGTCGGCGAGTCCGTGGGTGCGCCAGCGTACGCGTCACGCCCCACGTGCCTGATAGTAGGCCAAAGTGGACGCCGCACCCTCGTTCGGGTCACAAGCCGTGACCCGAACCGGTCCTCGCCGTCGCCGCTCCCGCTGTCAGCTCTCTGACTGCGTGGCTCCTCCGGCCGGGCAGAACGCCACCGAGGCCTCGGCCGTCGCGCCCAGGAAGGTCAGTGATTCCTGAAGATAGAGCTGCACGGTGTCGGCGTCGTGGGACAGGTAGCCGATGGACAGGTCCTGGCCGAGATGCAACGCGAAGTCGCCGCCCCGCGTCGACAGCAGGAGTGCGCCCTCCAGCGCCGGCGCCCACAGGATGTCGCCCTCCAGCAGGTTCGCCAGGTGGCTGTGGATCGGGTAGCCGTGGTCGACGCTCTCGGAGACGGCCGTGTAGGCCTCGGCGCTCAGCAGCAGCGCGTACGGGCCTTCGACGCCGGTCAGCCGCAGCGTGGTCAGGGCCCGGCTGACCACGTCGGGGTACTGCCGCGGGTCGGCCGGCAGCTCCAGCGCCGGGTTCGACGACAGGGTCCGGATGCCCGCCACCTCGGTGGCCGAGTTGCCCTCGAACACGATCCGGTCCTCGGCCAGCGCGATCCTGGTCGCGGCGTCCTTGACCGGCTGCCAGTCGGCGTCGGCGGCGCCCCGCTCGACGTCGTCGATCTGGTCGCGGCGCAGGGTGAACGGCACCCGCAGTTCGATGTAGGGCCGGGACTCGCGGGCCCGGGCCTGCACGCCCGCGGCCGGGTCGGGCAGGGCCCGGGTGTGGCCGGTGCCGACCGCCGCGGCCTGGAGGCCCGCCGCGTCCGCGACGTCCACCACGCGCCGGCCGGCGACGGTGGCGGTGAAGGTGCGGCGGGCCTCCTCCTCGATCTGGCGCCAGGCGGCGTCGGAGACCGGGGCGAGGGCGCGGTGCAGGTTGTTCATGCAGTGCTCCTTTTGAGGCTGCCGATGCCCAGTGAGCCGTCGGCGGCGGTGCGGGTGGTGGAAGCTGCGGGGGCTGTGCTGTCGGCGGGGCCGGCAAGGCCGTCGGGGTCGGTGGCGGGGCCGGGGTCGGGGTCGGCGGCGAACGAATCGGCGTCGTCCAGGAACGAGATCGGCGGCACGTAGAACAGCGCGCCGGTCACGGCCGTGGAGAACTCCAGAATGCGATCCGTATTACCCGCCGGCGCCCCGAGGAACATGTTGCGGAGCATCCGCTCGGTCACCGCCGGGTCGGCGGCATACCCGATGAAGTACGTCCCGGACTCGCCGTTCGCCAGGCTGCCGAAGGGCATGTTCATCCGCACGATCTGGCGCTGGGTGCCGTCCGGGTCGAAGACCTGGTTCAGCGCGACGTGCGAGTCCGGCGCCTGCGCGGCGTCCGACAGCTCGACGTCGTCCAGCTTGGTGCGGCCGACGACGCGCTCCTGCTGCTCGGTGCTGAGCCGGTTCCAGGCGGCCAGGTCGTGCAGGTACTTCTGCACGATGACGTAGCTGCCGCCGTCCTCGTCCAGCGCGGCCGCGGAGGCGGCGGCGCCGGACGGATTCTCGGTGCCGTCGACGAAGCCGAGCAGGTCCCGCCGGTCGAAGTAGCCGAAGCCGTGCACCTCGTCGGCCACTCGCGCCGCCCCGTCCAGGCGGCCCATGATCAGCCGGGCCAGCTCCCAGCAGGGCCCGAAGTCGGTGGCGCGGATGTGCAGCAGCAGATCGCCCGGCGTGGCCGGCGCGTGATGGCGCGGACCGCGCAGCGCGGCGAACGGGTGCAGGTGCGGCGGCCGCGGCGCCCCGGTGCCGCCGAACAGCCGGTCCCACGCGGCCGAGCCGATCCCGGCCACGGCCATCAGGTCCGAACCCGGCACCCGGAAGCCGACCGAGCGCGCCAGCCCCGACAAGTCGGCCAGCAGCTCGCGGACCTTCTGCTCGCCGCCCTCGTCGATGGTCAGGGTGAGAAAGACCGCTGCCGTGGTCAGTTCGCCGGTGACCGGCTGGGGAGTGTTCACAATGTCATTCAACGACCGATCGAGCTGATCTTGTTCCGTCGAATGACTGAAAAAAGGATGGTTCCGATGGTTCCAAGCCTGCGGCGACCGGGTGCGATTTCCGGTCGCCGCAGTACCCGAGGAACGGCACTAGCGACCGGCCGGTTCAACAGCTCGACGCCGCCGGTGCTCACGTTCTTGCCGCGCCGGATGCAGCCGCGCCGCCAGGAACGTGACTCCCAGCGCGATCGCCATCCCGTACAGCACCCACTGCGTCGCCGTCGCGAAATCGTGCGCCACCAACGTGTCCAGCCGGGCGCGGATCGCCGGCGGGGCGGCGGCGGTGCCCGCACCGGCGTCGCGAGCGGCGGCGCGCGCGGCCCAGGCCGCGGCCGGCGGCGGCACGCCGAGCGAGGTCAGCGACGTGGTCAGGCGACTGGTGAGGACCGTGGTCAGGACCGTGCCCAGCACCGCCATCCCCAGCGCCGAACCGTAGTTCCGCACAGTCTGGGTGATCCCGGTGACCTCCCCGTACGACGCGCCGATGGCCCGGTTCACGGCGTCGGTGCTGGCCGGTCCCAGCAGCAGGCCCACCCCCGCGCCGGCCATCACGATGTAAGGCCACTGCGCCCCCAGCGACATGCGGTCCAAGTGCGCGGCCCACAGCGCGAACCCCGCACAGCCCAGCGCCGAACCCAGCACCATCGGCCGACGCGCGCCGCTCCGGTCCAGCATCCGGCCGCCGATCTGCGCCGCCGGCGCGAACCCCGCGAAGATCATCAGCAGGTAGAGCCCTGATTTGCTGGCGTCGTAGCCCAAGCACACCTGCGCGTAGACGCTCGCGAAGAAGAACACCGGCACGAACGCGATCTGCGACAGGAACAGCACCGCGTTGTCGACGACGAACCCGCGGTCGGTGAAGATCCGGATCCGGATCAGCGGGCTGGCGGACCTGGCCTCGTGGGCCGCGAACACCGCCAGCGCGGCCAGGCCGCCCACGACGCACCCCCACGTCGCCGGGCTGCCCCAGCCCCAGTTCTGCGCCTGCTCGAACCCCAGCACCGACAGGCCCATGCCGAGCGCGGTGAGGACCGCGCCGGGGACGTCGATGCGCGCCGGGCGGCGCCGGTCCGGGATGCGCGCGGCCGCCGCCAGCAGCAGGGCGACGAGCGCGATCGGCACGTTGATCCAGAAGATGGAGCGCCACGTCCACTGCGCCAGGTAGCCGCCGGCGATCGGGCCGATCGCGGTCAGGCCGCCGCTGACGCCGAAGAACAGCGCCAGCGCCCGGCCGCGCTCGCGCAGCGGGAACGCCGCCACCACGATCGCCAGCGCGGCCGGGATCATCAGCGCCCCGGCCAGGCCCTGCACCACGCGGAAGCCGATGATCCAGGCCGCGGCCGCCGAACCCTTCGGGGTCGCGCCGCACAGCACCGAGGCACCGGCGAAGCCGACGATGCCGATCACGGCCATGCGGCGCGCGCCGAGGACGTCGGCCAGCCGGCCACCGAAGGCGAACGCGGCGGCCAGGGCGAGGAGGTAGGCGTTGACGACCCACTGGGTCGTGGGCCGGGACAGGGCGAGCTCGGACTGGATGGTGGGGGAGGCGATGGCGACGATCGTCTGGTCGATGAAGGTCATCGCCACCGCGAACAGCATCGCCGCGAGGGCCAGGCGCCGGGCCGGGGAGCCGGCGGTTTCGGTGGCTTCGGCAGCTTCGGTGGCTTCGGCGGCTCGGTCGGTGTCTTCGGGTTCTGCTGTACGTTCTGCGGTTCGCTTCGCGGTCCGGTCCGGGGAGGTCGTGCCGGGTCTCATGGCGGTCCCTTTCGAGGGGCGGTGGGCTTCCTCGTCAGAGTCCGGTCCCGGGCCCGGCACGAGCATCGGTCATCCGACCGTCACGGCCCGACCGTCACGGCCCGACCGCTACGGCCCGACCTTCACGACCACCTTGCCCTGGCGCTTGCCGGACGCGACCGCCTCATGGGCGTCGGCGACCGCGCCGAGGTGGTAGGGCGTCGGGTCCAGGATCGGCGTGATCAGGCCGCGGTCCACCAGCTCGGCGGCCTGGGCCAGCACCCTGCCGTGGTGCGCCCGGTGCTTGCCGGTGATCAGCGGCAGCAGCGTGAAGACCCCGGAGTAGCTGGCGCCGCGGAAGCTCAGCGGCGCCAGGCTGTGCTCGCCCCATCCCAGGATGCTGACGACGCGGCCGGTGTAGGTGCGCACGGCTGCGAACGAGAGGTCCAGCGTCGCGCCGCCGATGGTGTCGAACACGACGTCGAAGCCTTCGCCGCCGGTCGCGGTGCGCAGATACTCGTCGAGCGCCGTGGTCCGGTAGTCGATCGGCTCGGCGCCCAGCGCCCGGATGGTGTCCAGGTCGCCGCCGCTGCCGGTGGCGAACACCGTGGCGCCGCGGGCCTGCGCCAGCTGCACCGCCACGTGCCCGACGCCGCCGGCGCCGCCGTGCACCAGCACCAGGTCCCGCTCGCCGACCCGGGCCCGGTCGACGAGCCCTTCCCAGGCGGTGATCACCGCCAGGGGCAGCGCCGCGGCCTCGGCCATGGTGAGGCGGGCCGGTTTGACCGCCAGCAGGTCGGCGTCGACGGCGGCGTACTCGGCGAGCGTGCCGGGCAGCCCGCCGACGCCGCCGGCCATGCCGTAGACCTCGTCCCCGGCGCCGAACGCGGTCACCCCGGGGCCGACCTCGGTGACCACGCCGGCCAGGTCGATGCCGAGCACCGCCGGGGGCGTGACCCGCGCGTGCGCCGCCGCCCCGGCGGTGATCTTCAGGTCCAGCGGGTTCACGCCGCTGGCCTCGATCCGCACCAGCACCTCGCCGGGCCCCGGCGCCGGCCGCTCCAGGCTGCGCAGCACCGGCTCGGTCCCGAACTCCTCAAGCACCACTGCCCGCATCCGGGGGCGCTCCGCGCCGGCGCGGCCGTCGTCGTTCTGCATGTGTTCCTCCGCTGATAGATCCGCTGGCGTCCCGACCGTAGGGACTCGCGGGGTGGACAACATCGGTTACCTGACTGATGCTCGCGATCGGCGGTCCCGGCGACACTCTCGGCCATGACCGGAATCAGAAGCTTGGTGAACGACGGTGTCCGCGACTGGCCGCGGGTCCCGCCGAACCTGTTCGCGATCTCGTTCGGGCTGGCCGGACTGGCCGGGGCGTGGCGGGCGGCCGGGCGGACGCTGCACACCGCCGAGGCGGTGCCGGACGCGATCAGCGTCCTGGCCGGGCTGGTCCTGGCCGTGCTGACCGTCTGCTACGCGCTCCAGGGCACCCGCACGCTGCTCGCCGATCTGCGGCACCGGATCTTCTCCCCGTTCCTGTCGCTGGCGCCGATCACCGTGATGCTGCTGGCCACGACCCTGGCCGTGCACTGGTTCGCCCTCGGCCGGGCGCTGCTGCTGGCGGGCCTGGTCGCCACGCTGCTGGTCGGCGGGTTCCTCACCGGCGAGTGGATCGTCGCCGACCTGGACCACGACTCGGCGCACCCCGGGTACTTCCTGCCGACCGTGGCCGGCGGGTTCGTCGCCGCGTACTGCGCCGCCGAGGTGGGGCTGAAGGGCCTGGCCGAGGCGGCGTTCGGGATCGGCGCGCTGTGCTGGTCGCTGGTCGGCTCGACGATCCTGAACCGGCTGTTCTTCCACAGCAAGCTGCCCGAGCCGTTCGTCCCCACGCTCGCGATCGAGATGGCGCCGCCGGCGGTGGCGGGCATCGCCTACTTCGCCATCGACGGCGGCCGGCGCGACCTGGTCTCCCACGCCCTGGCCGGCTACGCGGTGCTGATGGTGCTGGTCCAGATCCGGATGCTGCCGACCTTCCTGAAACTGCGCTTCGCCCCCGGCTTCTGGGCCTTCGTGTTCTCCTGGGCCGCCGTCGCCAACTACAGCCTGCAATGGATCGCCCTGGACCGTCCGCCGTTCGCCCGCGGCTACGCGGTACTGATCATCACGGCCCTGACCGTGTTCGTCGCGATCATCGCCGTCCGCACTGTCATCCTGGCAGTGGGCGGCCGACTGCTGCCGCCCCGGACGCCGGCCCTCCCGATTCCGGCACCGCCCGTACCCGCACCGCCCGCACCCGCACCGTCCGCACCCCGCATCCCGGAGGAAAGCACCCGATGACGCTCGTGACGAAGACCGCCCCCGGCCCGGTGGCCGCCACCGTCGCCCACCTGCTCGACCTGCTCAAGGCCCGGGGCGTGACGGTCTTCGCGGTCGTCGACCAGGTTGCCTGCCACTCAAGGTATTGATCTGGGACGACGCCGGCCGCACCGCGGTGTCCTACCAGGAACCGGTGGCGCTGGCGGTGGAGCAGGAGCGCCGCCGGAGCTGGCGGCCCGGCTGGGAGCGGTCGCGCTCCTGACCGACGCGCTGACGGCCGCCGACCGGGCCGCCGACTGACCCGCCGACCATTGCTGACGGACGGATGACTGATGCCCGGGCCGCGCCGCAGTGCGTAGCGTGGCCTGCGACGTACCCACGGTAAGTAGTGCTACCCGGCTTGCGCCGGACACCTTGATCGGCGGCAGACTGTGAAGGTGTCATTGAACTGCCTGATCGTCGACGACAGCGAAGAATACATAGCCTCGGCCACGAGCCTCCTCTCCTTGCAGGGCCTCCGCGTCCTGGGCGGCGCCCCCGACGGCGCCACCGCCCACCGGCTGGCCGCCGACCTCCGCCCGGACGTGGCCCTGGTCGACGTCGAGCTCGGCCCCGAGGACGGCCCCGACGTGGCCACCCGCCTCCTGGCCTCCGGCCTCGTCGCGCACGCCATCCTGATCTCCATCCGCGACGGCGACGAACTCGCCGACGCCGCCGGCCTGCCCTTCCTGCGCAAGGACGCGCTGGACGCCCGGGCGGTGGAGGCACTGGTGGCGGCCGGGCGGCCGACTTCGGGCCCGGCTTCGAGCTCCGGCGCCGACGGTGCGCTTGGCGGCGAACAGCAGATGACTGAGATCGCCGACTTGGCTGACGGCACGCACTCGGCCCACGCGACGGGCTTGACCGGCTCGACCTACCCGACGGGCCTGACCGGCTCGACCGACCTGGCCGACTTGACTCGCTCGACTCGCTCGACCCGCTTGGCTGACCCGGCCCGCTTGGCTCAGCCGACTGACCTGGTCAGCTCGGCCCACTCGGTTGACCCGGCTGACCCGACCCGCTTGGCCTATTTGGCTGCCTTGGCCCGCTCGGCCGCTGTCCTGGACTCAATGTCGCATGGCACTGACCTGGCCCAGCCCCCGATTCCCGCCACCGCCTCGGCCATCCCCTCCGAAGCCGACGCGATCCGCTCACCAGCTTCCGGCCACGTGCCGCCCCCGCCGACCGCCGCCCCCGCCGCACCCCCCTCCATCGCCCAACTCCAAGCCCTCACCCGCATCGCCGCCGCCGTGGCCCGCGGCGCCGAGCCCCAAGCCGTCTTCGCCGCCATCGCCGTCGAAGCCTCGCGCCTGCTGGCCGTCGAAGCCGTCAGCCTGATCCGCTACGACCCCGACCAGCGCGCCGTCACCAAGGTCTCCGGCACTCCGCACGCGCAGTCCCGGGCGCCCGAGGGCGCCGCGTGGCCGCTCGATCACTGCCCCGAGGCCGCGCGCGTTCTGCGTACCGGCGGCCCGGCGCGCGTCGACGACTGGTCCGTGCTGACCGGCCCGCTCGCGGAGCGCCATCGGGATTGCGGGTTCGGGGCGGCGGTGGCCGCGCCGATCATGGTCGACGGGGAGATCTGGGGTCTGCTGGCCGCCTATGGCCGTGCTGAGGAGACGCTGCCCGCCGGGTGCGAGCGGGACCTCGCGGGCTTCACCGATCTGATGGCCACCGCCGTCGCCAGCGTCCAGGCGCGGGTCCTGGCCGAGCGGCAGGGTGCGCTGCGCCGCGTCGCCACGCTCGTCGCCGAGGGCGCCGAGCCGCAGGCGGTGTTCACCGCGGTCGCGGAGCAGGCCTCGCGGCTGCTCGGGGTCGGCGCCGTCAGCCTCATCCGGTGCAATCCGGACCGGCGGACCCTCACCAAGATCTACGGCACCCACGGCAGCCGCTCCCCGGTCCCGGACGGCAGCACCTGGCCGCTGGAGCAGTGCCCCGAGGCGGTGCTGGTGCTGCGCACCGGCGGGCCGGCGCGGGTCGACGACTGGACCGACATCCCCGGGCCGGCCGCCGCCGGGCACCGCGATCAGGGCTTCGGGCAGGCGGTGGCCGCGCCGATCATGGTCGACGGTGGCGTCTGGGGCCTGCTCGCCGCCTACGGCGAGGCCGACGAGGTCCTGGCCGCCGGCTGCGAGCGCGACCTCGCCGACTTCACCGACCTGGTGGCCATCGCCATCGCCAACGTCCAGGTCCGGGACGAGCTGCGCGGCCTGGCCGAACGCCAGGGCGCCGCGCTGCGCCGCGTCGCCACCCTCGTCGCCCAGCGCGCGCCCTCGCTGGTCATCTTCAACTCCGTCGCCGCCGAGGCCAGCCGCGCGCTCGGGGTGCCGCGCGTCGACATCGGCCGCCGCCACGACGACGGCCGCGTCGGCCTGCTCGGCTCGCACGGCCGTACCGACCCCACCCAGGACGACGTCTTCAGCCTCGGCGGGGTGCTCGCCGCCGAGGCCGTGGCCGCCACCGGCCGCGCCGCCCGGATCGACGACTGGTCGCACCTCGCCGGACCCGAGGCCGCCGCCCTCGCCGCCGAGGGCTACACCTCCGTGGCCGCCGCGCCGATCCACGTCGACGGCGCGCTATGGGGCGTCATCGCGGTGCTCGCCGACCAGCCGCTGCGCGAGGACACCGCCACCCGCCTCACCGACTTCACCCACCTGGTGGCCGGCTCCATCTCCAACGTGCACGCCCGCGACAGCCTCATCGCCTCCCGGGCCCGCATCGTCACCGCCGGCGACGACACCCGCCGCCGCATCGAGCGCAACCTCCACGACGGCATCCAGCAGCGCGTCGTGGCCCTGTCGCTGAGCCTGCGCGCCGTCCGCATGCGCTATCCGCTGGCCCCCGACGTCGTCGCCGACCTCGACGAACTCGCCCACGACCTGGACAGCGTGCTGGAGGAGATCCGCGTCTTCTCCCAGGGCCTGCACCCGGCCCTGCTGTCCCGCTCCGGCCTCGGCCCCTCCCTGCGGGACCTGACCCGGCGCTCCCCGGTCCCGGTGGAGCTGGACGTTCCCGGCGGCCGGCGCTTCCCCGAACCCGTCGAGACCGCCGTCTACTACCTCGTCTCCGAGGCGCTCGCCAACGCCGTCAAGCACGCCGGGGCCTCGGTGGTGACCGTCGCCGTCGAGGCCGACGCGCACAGCGTCCGCGCCGTCGTCGCCGACGACGGCGTCGGCGGGGCCGTGCTCGGCCGGGGCACCGGCCTGACCGGCCTCGTCGACCGCGCCGAGGCGCTCGGCGGGCGGTTCACGCTCGACAGCCCGGCCGGCCGCGGCACCCGCGTGGTGATCGAGCTGCCGCTGGCGGCGCGGTCGTCAGGCCTGGCCGGGACGCTCGACGGCTGAGGCCGGGCCGTCGGCCGTGTTCTGGGCCGTGTTCTCGGCCGTGTTCTCGTACGTCGCGGCGGTTCCCGCCGGGAACCGCAACGCGATCACGGAGAAGACCACACCCGCGATCCCCCCGACCACCCACGAGATGTCGGTCCCGCCCAGGACCGACACCATCGGCCCGGTCAGATACGTCTGGTGGATGAAGGGGATCTGCACCAGCACCGCCAGCGCGTAGGCGGTCAGCCCGCGCCACTGGAAGGCGCCGTACCGCCCGCGCCGGCTGAAGAACGACTCCACGTCGTAGTCCCCGTGCCGGACGAAGTAGTAGTCGACCAGGTTGATCGCCGACCAGGGGATGAACACGTACAGCAGGACATTGAGGAAGTCCGACAGGTTCCCGACGAACGACCGGTAGCCCAGCAGCGCCGAGACCGTCCCGGCCGCGATCACCAGCACCGATCCGGCCACCCGCGTCCGCACCGAGTTCCGTACATCCCGGAAGCAGCTGACGATCCCGGCCACCGCCAGCATCCCGGTGTAGGAGTTCGCCACGTCCGACCCGACCAGGCTCACCGCCATGACCGGCAGCGCCCAGTCCCCGGCCACCTCCTGGACCGCCGCGACCGTCGAGTCCTCCGGCACGATCCCGGCCAGATAAGAACCCAGCGACGCGCACAGCAGCGTCGGGATCGCGCACCCCAGAACCACCGCCCAGAACGTGCGCGCCTTGTTCACCGCCGCCGGCAGATACCGCGAGTAGTCCGACACGTACGGCGCCCAGCTGACCATCGCGATCACGAACAGCCCGACGGCCGCGAAGAAGTGCGTGAACGACGGCGCCCGCGTCCCGGCGGCGGCCGCGGTCAGCGCGCGGCCGTCGGCCACCGCCTGGACGAACACCACCACGAACGTCGCGCCCAGCACCAGCGTCAGCCAGCGCTGCCAGCGGTGGATCCAGTCGTAGCCGGAGATCGTCAGCACCACCACCGGCACGGCCAGGATCGCGATCCAGGCCGGCACGCTCACCGAGCCCACCAGCAGATGCAGCGCGTCGGCCTGGATCACCAGCTGCGCGGCCAGGAACCCGAAGTCCAGCACGATCGACGCGGCGAACACGAACACCGCCCCGAAGAAGCCGAACTGCCCCCGGCTCTGGATCATCTGCGGCACACCGAGCCGGGGCCCCTGCACCGCGTGGAACCCGACCAGCAGCAACCCCACCACCGTGCCGGTCACCACCGCCAGCACCGCCCACACGAACGTCAGCCCCATCGAGACCGCCACCCCGCCCAGCACCACCGGGAAGATGTTCGCGTTCAGCGCGAACCACAGCGTGAACTGGTCGCGCACGCGGCCGTGGCGCTCCTCGTCCGGCACATGGTCGATCGAGCGGACCTCGATCCGTCCCGGGCCCCCGGGCCGGGGGCGGGCTGGCTCCGACATCGGCCCTGCTCCTTCACCATCGATCAGGCGTTTTACCCGGGAAGCATCCCAGGGCGCCGGAGCGGTCGGCAGTGCCGCTACCCGGCTTGCCCGAGGTAGTGCTAGCTGGAACTCGCCGCGATCGGCGCAGGTCGGTGCCGGTCGACGCGCGTCGGTGCGGGCCATGCCGGCCGCTGCGGACCGCCACCCGCCGACGCGCGCCGCAGCCGATCCGCACCGTCAGCGCGAATCCAGATACAGCAGAACCGCCAGCACCCGCCGATGGTCGTCCGTCGTCGCGGGCAGCCGCAGCTTGTTCATGATGCTGCGCACATGCTTCTCCACCGCGCCCTCGGTGACCCACAGCCGCTGCGCGATCCCGCTGTTCGACCGGCCCTCGGCGACCAGCGCCAGCACCTCGCGCTCGCGCGCGCTGAGCCCGTCCAGCGGATCGGACCGCCGCTGCTGCGCCAGCAACTCCTTCACCAGCACCGGATCGATCACCGCGTCGCCCTCGGCGATCCGCCGCAGCGCGTCCACCAAGTCCTCGCCCCGCGCGATCCGGTTCTTCAGCAGATAGCCGATCCGCTCCCCGCCGTCCAGGAAGTCGATCGTCGTCTGCACGTCGACATGCGCCGATAGCAGCAGCACCCCGGTCCCCGGGAACTCCGCCCGGATCGTCCGCGCCACCTCGGCGCCCTCGGCCGTGTGCGTCGGCGGCATCCGGATGTCCGCCACCACCACGTCCGGCCGCGCCGCCCGGACCGCCGCCAGCAACGACTCGGCGTCCGCGCCCCGCCCGACCACCTCGTAGCCGGACCCGGTCAGCATGCTGACGATCCCCTCCAGCACCAGCGGATCGTCGTCGGCGACGACGACCCGGGGCCGGGTTCCCGCCTCGGGCACGGTGGACATGGTCGAACCATAGCGCAGCTAAGGAACTGCTTGGATCACCCGGACTCCAGCTAGCAGGAGTACCCCGTTACCGGTACCACGACCCGGGAAAAGCACGCTGGCGGCAATGACCCCGGACCCGCCGCGGCGGGAGGGTGGGAAGCGTCGGCACCAGGGTGTCCGGCATGATCGGCAGCCCGGCACGATCGGCAGCCCGGCGACGGAGGGGACGCGAGGACGCCAGATGAACGAGACCGACGTGGCCACGGCCCCGGAATTCCGAACCCTGCTGGGCACCGCCTGGGAACTCGGCGGCGCCGGCCGCGAACCCGACGAGGAGGTCGCGGCGCTGTTCGAGCACGCCGCCGACGTCTTCCACCGCCGCGGCGACTGCTCCGGCGCGGTCACCGCCTTCACCCGCGCCGCCGAGCTCAGCGCCGCCGCGACCCCCCGCGCCCGCCGCTACGGCAAGGCCGCCCTGGTCAGCGGCGCCGTCGTCGGCGACCTGCGAGCCGCCGAATCCCTGCTCACCGGCGCCGGACCGGCCGGCACCGGACCCGCCGCCCCGCCCGAGGCGACCCTGGCCGACTCCACCATGGTGATGTTCTCCGACGGCGACGCCGACGCCGCCCACCGCCTGCTGCTCGCCGCCGTCGAGGCCTCCGACCCCGCGGCCGGCGACCCGGCCACCACCGAGGCCATGCTCGGCACCCTGCTGCTGATCTGCCACAACAGCGGCCGCGCCGAACTGTGGGAGACCTTCGAGACCTACCTGGCCAAGGCCGGCCACGACCGCTACGGCACCTGGTGGACCCGCGCCGTGCTGTCCTCCAACCCCACCCGGCTGGACGCCGCCGCCCTCGACGAGCTCGACGCCGACATCAGGGCCCTGAGCCAGAACCGCGACATCGCCGAGATCCTGCGCCTGGGCTCGGCCGCGGCCTTCGTCGACCGCCTGCCCGGCTGCCGCCGCGCCCTGCGCCGCGTCGCCCGGCTCGCGGCCGGCGCCGGCGCCGCCGTCTCGGTCATCTACGCCGACATCGAACTGGCCATGGAGGCCCACGCCACCGGCCAATGGGCCGAGGCCTGGGACCGGGGCCAGGAAGCCGCGCGGCTCGCCGACGAACGCGGGCAACGGCTGCTGTGCCTGGAGGCGCGCGCCGTCCTGGCCGCCGTGGCCGCCGACCGCGGCGACGCCGGCCCGGCCCGGGCCTACATCGACGAGGCGACCGCGTGGGCGGTCCCGCGCGGCGCCGGGTTCCTGCTCGGCAGCGCCCGGCACGCCGAGGTGCGGCTGGCCGTGGCCACCGGCGATTTCGAGGCCGCCTATCGGGCCGCGACCCGGATCAGCCCGGCCGGCCTGCTCGCGCCGTACGAGACCTACGCGCTGTTCGTCCATCTGGACCTCATCGAGGCCGCGCTGCACACCGACCGCCCCGACCAGGCCGCCGCGCACTCCGCCGCCGTCCACGCCTCCGGCCTGGCCCGCATCTCGCCGCGCCAGCGCATGCTGGTCACCGCGGGACGGGCCCTGGTGGCCGACGACGACGAAGCAGTGTCCTTGTTCGAGGCGGCGCTGGAGGTCGAGGGCACGTCGCCGTGGCCCTTCGACGTGGCACGCGTCCAACTCCTTTTCGGGGAACGGCTGCGCCGCATGCGCGAGGCCGCCCGCGCCCGCGTACACCTCGAAACCGCCATCGAAGTCTTCGAGCGTCTCGGAGCCGCGCCCTGGTCGGCGCGCGCGGCCGGAGAACTGCGCGCCACCGGCCAGGTGCGGGTCCGCCGTTCCTTCGGCACCAACGAAGCGCTGACACCGCAGGAACTCGAAATCGCTTTGCTCGCCGCGGCCGGACTGAGCAACAAACAGATCGGCACGCGCCTGCTGTTGTCGCATCGCACGGTCGGTGCGCACCTGTACCGGGTGTTCCCGAAGCTCGGCATCAATTCGCGCGCCGCCTTGCGCGACGCGCTGGCCGCACGCTGAATCGTTTACTCCGCGCCGGAAGACCGGTTTTCGGCGCGACGGAGTGATGCTCTGAAGGCCCGATGGTCGCAGCCGCCAATCCTGGCGAGCCCGCTCGCGCCATGCGTCGCTATGCCCGCGCCGAGGCCGGGCCGACCGGATGAGGGTTGCCGGGCCCGCTCACTCCGATCCGGTCACGGCGGCCCGACCTGATCCCGGGCCGCCGCGAGCGCTCGTAACGCTCGCGGCACCCCGCAGGTGCAAGGCCTTGGCGAATCGTCACCGATCCATTGGCAACGATCGGAATGGATCTCGTCCGCGCAGCGCGCCAGCTCGTCCAGCGAGCGCAGGGGGAGACGCGGCAGTAGGGGAAGCGGCTCATCGTGCACTGACACAGACTGTCGCAAGAGACTGACAGGCAGCGCGGCGGGGTTGTCCATCCCCGCGGCGGGGTGTTCATCCGTCCTGCGGTTCCGCCCCGTTGTTCGGCAGCACCGGAATCATCTCGGCGAGCCGGCTGCCCTCAGTGGCGGTGAAATGCGGCGCGGCCCGGGCTTCCCACCACGACCGCCAGACCTGCGCGGTCTCCGGCTCCCCGGTCTTCTTGTGCACGAACGCCACCTCCCGCTCCTCCGAAGTCCGGACCACCACGCGTCCTCGCTTGGCGCCGTCCGGGTAGGCCTCCCAGTCGACCCCGTGCTCGGCGGCCAGCATCTCCCGCCGCCGTCCGCTGTCCACGCCGTGCAGCCGCGCGGCCGGGAAGTTCGCCTCCGCGACCATCGTCAGACTGTTGCGCATCGCGTCCCGCTGCCGCCACACGAAGCAGTTGGCCACCTCGACCGCGTCCGGCAGCGGGAACACGCGGGCGTCGAACAGCGCCGGGCGGCGCGAGGGCCGGCCGGTGGCCCGGTAGGACGCGTTGAAGGCCGCGGTGGCGACGGCGGCCGCGATCGACACCTGCTTCTGCACCTCGCCGCCGAACCACGGGGTGGCGTCCGGGCCGGTGGCGTCCGCGACCAGCACGCTCACCTCGTCGGACTGCACGTAGCCGAACGCCGCGCCCTGGATCTCCTCGCACAGGGCGACGCCGGTCGCGTCCATGGCGGCCATGAACTCCGGGTCGAAGGGGCGCGGCGCCCCGCGCAGCAGCGTGTGGAACGCGCGGCCGTCGACGCGGATGACGGAGTAGCCGCGCGGCGGCAGCACGGTGCGGACGGCGGCCTCGTACGCCTTCATCCGGTCGCCGAGCCCGGTGCGGTCGTTCATGTCCGTTGTCACCTCCAGGTCGTTGGAACACTGTCCGGGCCGGACGGCGGTTCGCCGCCGGCCGCGCTGAACGCCTCCAGGGCCTCCACCAGCCGCGCCCGGTGCCCGGGCGCCATGCGCCCCACGATGCCGGAGATCTCGTGCCGCCGTCGAGCGGTGACCTGGTCGACCACCGCGTGGCCGGCCTCGGTCAGCCCCAGCATCGACTCCCGCCGGTTCTCGGGATTGGCCGAGCGGGTGAGCATCCCGGTCGCGGTCAGCCGCTCGGCCATCCGCATCGCGGTCGACGGATTCACGCCCAGGTGTTCGGCCAATCGGGTCAACCGCAGCGGCCCGCGCGAGGACAGCACCGCCAGGGTCCGGAACTGCGGCAGCGTCAGGCTGTCCCGCACCTCGTTCAGGGACCGCGCCGACACCGCGACCAGCAGCCGCGAGGCGGTCAGCACGGCCTCGGTCACCCGGTCGACGTCGGCGCCCAGGTCGAGGGGGTCGTAGGGGTCGAGGGGGTCGAGGGGGTCGTAGGGGTGGCCGGCGCCGCCGGCCACCGCACCGCCCGCGCCGCCGACCGAACCTTCGGTTTCGCGGTTCCCCTGCGCACTCACACTTCCAGTTCTACCGCTTTATCGCAGCACGCTGAATCGCGGCGTGACAATCGCCGCCCCGTCCCAGCTCTTGCACAAGGCAAACGTCAGGGGCAATGTGGAGTTTGTGGATCCGGCCAGCGCTCCGGCACCTCCCAGCGGCGACCGACGGCCGTCGCCGGTCGCCGCGCGCTTCGACCTGTGGTCCGCCGACTACGAGTCGAGCATCCTGCAGGACGCCTTCTACACGCGCCTGCACCACCACGCCCTGCACCTGGCCACGCACGCCAACCCGGCTCCTCGGCGCCTGCTGGACCTGGGCTGCGGCACCGGCCGCCTGCTGCGCGCCGCCGCGGCCCGGTTCCCGCAGGCCGACCTGGTCGGCGTCGACATCTCGGCGGGCATGCTGGACCGGGCCCGCGCCATGAGCGCCGGCCGGCGCTGCCCGACCTACCTCCTGGCCGACGCCGCGCGGCTGCCGGTCGCCGACCGCTCGGTCGACATCGTCACCTGCACCGCCACCAGCCACCACTGGCCCGAGCCGGAGGGGCCGCTGGCCCAGCTGCGCCGGGTCACCGCCGACGACGGCGTGCTGATCCTGGCGCACCTGCCGGGGATCGCGCCCTGGGACCTCAAACCCGCCGCCGGGGCCCGCCGCCAGAGCGTGCGCACCGGCACCTCCCGCCTCACGGCGCTCTTGGGCGACGCCGGGTTCCGCATCACCAAGGCCGCGCTGTACTCGGAGTGCCCGGTGATGCCGACGACCGTCGTGCTGTGCGCGCGGCCGGACAGTGCGCCGCGGCCGCGCGGTGTCATCAGGCTTCTGCGATCGGGCACCGACGCTACGCGTTCATGAACTCGTCGATCCGCAACGGCCGGTCCACGATCCGCACGTCCCCGATCCAGCCGTTGTGCACCTGGTTGATGGTCCCGGCGTACTCGTACCCGCCGAGCAGCCACGCGTGGTTCAGCGTGGTCAGCCCGACGGCCGGGGTCGAGGGGTTCCGGGCCAGTTCGCAGCCGTCCACGTACATCCGCGTCAGCCGGCCGTCGTTGACCACCGCGACGTGCCACCACTTGTCCAGCGGCAGCTCGTGGCCCCAGTTGGTCGAGGACCCGCTCTGGTTCAGCGGATACACGCACCACTGGAGTTCGCGGCCGCCGGACAGGCTCAGCGTCGCTATCGGCTCCTGCGGGTCGATGTTGGAGCCGGTCTTACCGGCCTCGCTGCTCATGCCCCAGCGGCTCAGCAGCGCGCTCCACGCGTTCTGCGACGAGTCCCAGTCCGCGGGCAGCTTGAAGAAGGCCTCGAAGGTGTATCCGTGCTCGAACGTCGCCGCGTTCAACGGCGCGTTCGGCACGGTCTGGAGCCACGCGCCGCGCGTCGGGTCGCCCTGGCCGGTGAACCGCAGGCTCCCGTGCCCCGGCTGGTCCGGATGGTGCTCGGTGGACCAGGCCAGCGGGCTGCCCGAGGTACCCGGCGCGAGCTCCTTCACCAGGTCGTTGCCCTTGCCGGACAGGTCCCAGATCACCTGCTGGTCGCCGAGCGCCCCGCCCTCGGCGCCTCCGTAGTCGAAGCGCCAGTACGCGACCGTGCCGCGCACCAGCATCTTGTTCGCCGGCCGGGCCGCTCGGGCGGGCACCGGCGCGAATCCGGAAAACCGCTGGTCGAAGTCGATCGGAACACTGAAGCGGTCCACCGCCGAGGTCAGTTCGATCTCCTGCCCGGCCAGCTCGTTCACCGGGTCCTGGCGGCCGGGGCCGTGGTGCCGGGCGTCGGCGAGCTCGCGGATCCACGGCGCGAAGGTCGACACGTCGATCGTGTTGCGCCGCAGGTCGAACCGGTAGGTGCGGATCATCGCCGCGCCGCCGTAGTAGCGGTCCTGGTAGTTGGTGATGTGGACGTGCACGTCGTGCCCGGCGGCGTTGCTCAGCGTCGTCGACCCCGGAGGCCAGTAGTGGCCGTTCAGCGTCAGGAACACCTGGTCGTTGTCCTTGATCAGCCCGTCCCAGAGCTGCTGGCCGTAGTCCGACAGATAGGCCTTGCCGGCGTCGTCGGCGTAGGCGATCTCGTGCGTGGTGACGATGACCGGCAGCTTCGGATGGTCCTTGATCACCTTGTTGGCCCAGGCGAACCCGGCCGGCGACAGCCGCCAGTCCAGCGCCAGCAGCAGCCACTGCCGTCCGCCGGCCCGGAAGACGTGGAAGGTGTTGTAGCCGTCGGGGCTGGCGCCGCCGAAGGTCGCCGACTTCGCGGCCCGCGCCTTGGTGAAGGTGCTGAGATACGGCGTCGATCCGCGCTGGTCGGTGCTGCCGGAGCCGACGTCGTGGTTGCCGGCCAGCACGCTGTAGGCGGCGCCCTTGCGGTCCAGCATCTCGAAGACCGAGCTCACCGCCGTGAACTCGCGGGCCTGGCCGTTCTGCGTGATGTCGCCGAGGTGCGCCAGGAACACGGTGTTGTCGTCGCCGTCACCGCTCAGGACGTGGCGGAACGAGGCCGCCAGCGGCGCCGGGTGGATGCGGTCCTCGTCGAACAGGTACTGGGTGTCGGGCATCACGACCAGCGTGAACACCGGGTTGTCCGGGTCCGGCCGCCAGGTGGTGCCGGCGCTGCTGGCGCTGCTGGCGGCCGCCGCGCTCGCTGCGGGGCCGAACACCGTTGCGCCGGAGGCCAGCGCCGTGGCACCGGCCCCGAGCAGTCCCGCGTTGCGCAGGAAGGCCCGGCGGCCGGCCGCGGCCAGTCCCGAGGAGTCGAACTCGGCAGTGCGGGGGCACTGGCAGTGGGGGTCTTCATGCACGTGGTCCATGGCAGCGAAGGTAGGTGCCGCCGAGGAACGCCCGTGGTTCGCGCCGTTCAAGACCAGCCGAACATCGGTGAAACGCGTTAGTCGGCGCCGCTCGCGCGGTTGCTCACGGCACCGATCACTGCGCCGCTCACGTCGTCGACCGCCGTGCCGCTCACTGCGCTGCTGCCGCGCTGCTCGGTCCGCTGCTCACTGCGCTGCTCAGTCCGCTGCTCACGCCGCCGATCACCGCGCTGCTCCCTCCCCGCCGCCCGGTACGTCACCGTCCGCCACCGTGCTCCCGCGCACCACCAACTCGGTCGCGAGTTCGATGTGCAGCGCGTCCAGCGCCTGCCGCTCCAGCAGCCGCGTCAGCATCGTCACCGCTATCCGGCCCATCTCCCGCAGCGGCTGCCGCACCGTCGTCAGCATCGGCGCCGTCGCCAGGCTCATCTCGCTGTCGTCGAACCCGGTCACCGCCAGGTCCCGCGGCACCCGCAGCCCGCGTTCGGCCGCCGCCTGGAACACCCCGACCGCGACCTTGTCGTTGAAGCACACGATCGCGGTCGGCCGCTCGGGCAGGTCCAGCAGCTCGCCGCCGGCCGCGACGCCGGTGAAGATCGCCGGCTCCCCGTGCCGCACCAGCTCCGGCCGGCCCAGCAGCCCGGCCTCGGACAGCGCCGCCAGGTGCCCGGCGATCCGGTCGGCCCCGGTCAGCCAGTCGGCCGGTCCGGAGATCACCCCGATCCGGCGGTGTCCGCGCTCCATGAGGTGCCGCGTGATCGCGCGCGCCCCGGCGGTGTGCGCCGCCGCGATCGACACCATGCCGCGCGGCACCGGTTTGCGCGGGTCGACGATCACCACCGGGAACCGGCGCCGTTGCAGCAGTTCGAGGTCCTCCACGCTCTCCGGCGGCAGGATCAGGATCGCCCCGGCCGCGGTGCGCGAGCCCGGCAGCTCCTTGACGACCGGCGCCGCCAGCCGCGAGTCGCCGACGTCGAGCAGCACCTGCCGCCCGGCCAGCGCCAGCGTCTCGGCCGCGGAGGTGACCAGACCGCCGAAGTAATCGCTGAGCTGGTACGGGCAGCGCACCAGGATCGGCAGCTCCGGCTTCGGCATCCGGGGCCGGGTCTGCGGCGTGGCGCCGCCGAGCCGCTCGATCGCCTCGGTCACCCGCCTCCGCGCGCTCTCCGACACCTGCCCCTGCGCGTTGATCACCCGGGAGACCGTGGCGATCGACAGTCCTGACTCCTCGGCGACCGCCCGGACCGTGACCTTGTCCGCCACTGGCGTCTCCCTCCTCGGACAGCTGTTGGAACAGTGGTTTGTTTCAGCCCTATTCAAGCATTGACGCACTGGTCACGCGTTGCTTCACTGCCTCATCAGAACGCGATGTTACGGAATCGTTTCTGTAACAACCCAGGAATGGAGAGGAAGACATGACCAGATCAGGACTGGCCCGCTCCCGCCTGCCCGTCGCCCTGCTGGGTGCGCTGGCCCTGATAGCCGGCTTGCTGGCGGTGGCTCAGGTCGCCAGCGCGGGCCGGGCCCAGGCCGCCACGAACCCCGTCGGCCAGATCGTCGGCTACCAGGGGCTGTGTCTGGACGACAAGTCCGCGTCCACCGCGAACTTCAACCCGATCACGGTCTACACCTGCAACGGCACCGCCGCGCAGAGCTGGACGGTCGACACCACGGGCCACACGCTCCAGGTGCTCGGCAAGTGCCTGGACATCAACGGCGGCGGCACGGCCAACGGCACCGCGGTCGACCTCTACGACTGCAACGGCACCGGGGCCCAGGTCTGGATCCCGCAGGCCAACACCACGCTGCTGAACCCGCAGTCCGGACGCTGCCTGGACGACACCGGCTGGTCCACCACCCCCGGCACCCAGGTCCAGATCTGGGACTGCGCCGGCGGTGCGAACCAGCAGTGGGCGCTGCCGACCGGCGGCGGTGGCGGCGGCGGCCCCACCCCGGACTTCGGCCCGAACGTCACGGTCTTCGACCCCTCGATGGCCACCTCGACCATCCAGGCGAAGATCAACAGCGTGTACAACACGCAGGCCAACAACGAGTTCGGCACGCAGCGCAACGCCCTGCTGTTCGCTCCGGGCACCTACAACGTCGACATCCCGGTCGGCTACTACACCCAGGTGTCAGGGCTCGGGCTCTCCCCGACCGGCGTCAACATCACCGGCGGCGGCGTCCACGTCCAGGGCCACACCGCGGACGGCAACGCCACCCAGAACTTCTGGCGCGACGTCGAGAACATGTCGGTGACGCCGAGTTCGGGCAGCACCATGTGGGCGGTGTCGCAGGCCGACCCCTTCCGCCGGATGGACGTCCACGGCAGCCTGCTGCTCTACGACAACATCCACGGCAGCGGCGGCAACTGGTCCAGCGGCGGCTACGTCGGCGACTCCCGGGTGTCCGGGCAGATCGTCTCCGGCACCCAGCAGCAGTTCCTGACCCAGGACACCGCGATGAACGGCGGCTGGACCGGGTCCAACTGGAACATGGTCTTCGTCGGCGACACCAACGCGCCGTCCACCACGTTCCCCAACCCGCCGTACACCACCGTCGCGCAGACCCCCACGGTGCGCGAAAAGCCCTACATCTACATCGACTCCGCCGGCACCTGGCAGGTGTTCGTGCCGGCCCTGCGCACCAACGCCCAGGGTCCGGACTGGACCAACGGCACCCCGCCGGGCACCTCGATCCCGGTCAGCCAGTTCTACATCGTCAAGCCGGGCGACACCTCCAGCACGATCAACGCCGCGCTGTCGGCCGGCAAGAGCCTGATCGTCACCCCCGGCGTCTACCACCTGGCCTCGGCCCTGAACATCACCAACCCCAACACCGTCGTGCTCGGTCTGGGCCTGGCCACCCTGGTCCCGGACAACGGCAACGCCGCCATCACCACCGCCGACGTCGACGGCATCGACATCGCCGGCCTGCTGATCAGCGCCAACTCCACCAACTCGGCCACCCTGATGCAGATCGGCCCCGGGGCCTCCGGCACCAGCCACGCCGCCAACCCGACGGTCCTGCAGGACGTGTTCTTCCGCGTCGGCGGCGACCAGGCGGCCCGGGCCACCCAGAGCCTGGTCGTCAACAGCAACGACGTGATCGGCGACGACCTCTGGCTCTGGCGCGCCGACCACTCCAACGGGGTGGGCTGGAACACCAACCCGGCGGCCAACGGCCTGATCGTCAACGGCAACAACGTGACGATGTACGGCCTGGCGGTCGAGCACTACCAGCAGTACCAGACCGAGTGGTTCGGCAACAACGGCCGGACCTACTTCTACCAGAGCGAATGCCCGTACGACGTGCCGAACAACGGCAGCTGGACCCCCGGCGGCGGCACGGTCGGCTACGCGTCCTACAAGGTCGGCTCCTCGGTGACCTCCCACCAGGCCTGGGGGCTGGGCGTCTACGCCTACTTCCGGGACAACCCCTCGGTGGTGCTGGACCACGCCATCGAGACGCCGACCGGCGGGGGCATCGCGTTCCACGACATGGTGACGACCGTGCTCGGCGGCGACGGCACGATCAACCATCTGATCAACGGCAACGGCGGCCAGGTGACACCGAGCCACAACGTGGCCTATCTGGTGAGCGGCCCGTGATCTTGTCCTGAGCGAGGCAGGACGAGGCGGGCGGCGGGGATCATTCCCCCGCCGGCCGTTTGTATTGGGGCGGAGGCGCGACGGAAGTCGCTAAGGAAGCGCCGGCCGGCTTTGACCGAGCTTTGACTTACCTTGACGCGAATTTTGATCGGCCGGCATTCGGGTCCGTCCCCAAAATCAAACGCCGAACTCCGCAACCGAACAGCGAACCGCACACCGCACGGCGCCAGTCGTCTGATTCGCCCGTGATCCCTGGCTCCGCATCCACCGCACCTCCACCACCACCCCCAACCTGCACACATCGGGGGCCCCTTGCGTGTCCCTGGCGTGGCCCTTTCACGCAAACGCCTGACATGGGTCTAGACCTAATGGACTAGACCAAGTCTCCGAAAACTCTTGACGCGGCTGATGCAGAGCAGTAGACCTTCCATGACAACCCGTTATCCGCATGGCAAACCTCGAATATGCGGATCGACAACATTTCGCGCTTCACGGTACGTGCGGGCCGACGACGACGCTGCTTTCCCTCAATCCCACCCAGGGCGTCGACGGAGGACGTGGGGCGGCTGTCAGCGCCCTGCCCCGACGGGGGCACCGGCGCCGTGCCACGGCACCACCCCGGTTTCCGGCACCCAGGCCGGAAACCGTCCCTGAGCTCGACGCTTGGAGAAAGGAAACCCGCATGCCACGCATCTCGACCCGCCGCGGGCTGGCCGCCGGACTGGCCACCGCAGCGCTCGCGGCCGGTATCGCCGCCCTGGGCAACGGCGGCAGCGCCGTCGCCGACAGCAACTCCACGACCGCGGTCTCGGCCGGCCCGGCCAGCTACACGCAGGCCACGGCGACCGGCTCGCCGTCGCAGTACAGCTCGCCCCTGGAGCGTTGCGCCAACGGTGTGAACCACCCGATCAGCGGCGCCAACCCGATCCTCAGCGAGCCGCTGACCACCGCGTTCACCAGCAACGTGGGCCTGTCGGAGTCGGTCTCCTTCGCCGGCAACCAGTGGTACGGCGACTGGACCTTCACCTTCACCAACACCAGCACCCAGACGCTGTCCACGGACTGCGCGGTGCTGATCTGGCGCGCCCCGTCCAGCTCGGACGACCACGGCTACGGCGCCTCCGTGGCCTACGGCCACCCGCAGCAGGACTACCTGGAAGTGCCGCGCGGCGACGGCACGTCCTTCTACGTCGCCCGCCTGGGCTTCCACGACGTGACCCTGGCCCAGCGCCAGGTCCCGCCGGGCGGCACCTTCACCTACCGGTGGGGTGGCGCGGGCAGCTCGGCGATCACGATGAACCAGATCCGTGACTCGCTCCGGTTCACCGCGGACCTCAACCTGTCCGCGAACCAGTCGCTGGTGCTGAAGTACGGCACCGACCGGCTGACCAACTAAGCCCCGGCCCGGGGCGGCGGCGTGTGCCGGCCCGCCGCCCCGGTAACCGGTTGACCCCGCGTCGACCGGCCCCGAAGCCGGCGCGACCCCTGATCCACTGACAACTGCTTTGAGCGCGGAGGAATGGACGATGCGCGCTGCGCGCCTGGCAGCCGCCGGCGACGATCGTGAGAACCGCGAGAACCGCGAGAACCACGACGATCGTGACGCCCGGTCCGCGCCGGCGTTCGACAGCGGCTCCTCTGTTTCCGGCGCGGTGCGGGCGACCGCCGGCGGCGACGATCGTGATGATCGTGAGGGCCGGTCTGCGGCGGTGCCCGATGGTGCTGGCGCGATGCGGCTTGCGACTAGCGGCGATGATCGTGGTGCCCGGTCTGCGGCGGTGTCCGGTAGTGCCGCCTCTGTCTCCGGCGCAGCGCGGCTGGCGGCTGCTGGCGATGACGATCGTGAGGCCCGCTCTGTCGCGGTGCCCGATGGTGCTTCTTCCCCTTCTGGCGCGGTGCGGCTCGCGGCTGGCGGCGACGATCGTGAGGCCCGGTCTGTCGCCGCTTCCCATGGCGGGTCCTCCGCCCTCGGTTCGGGTCTCGGCACGGTGACCGGCTCTGATTCCGGCACCGATGCCGATGCCGAGCGTGCGGATGGTCAGACTCCTGATTCGGCTGTCGAGCCCCGCCGATTCTTCTTCGGCCTGCACAGCAAGGCCGCCGGCTGGTGGTTCCTGCTCGCGGTGATCCTGGCCGTCGTCGCCGCCAACGCGCTGCTCGCGCACTGGTCGGCCCCCGATCGTCCGCGCGAGGTCGGCTCGCAGTCCGGGAGCGCCGCGCCCGCGCAGCCCGATCCGCTTCAGGCCACCTCCATCGCGCAGCGCGAGTTCGGCCAACTCTCCGGCGGCGGCTGGGCCCAGGCGTGGCAGCTCTGGTCGGACTCGGCTCGCGGCACCCTGACCCAGGCCGACTTCGTCCGCCTGAACACCGAATGCCGCCCGGCCCTCGGCGTCCCCTACGTCATCGACTCGACGACCACCATCGACGCCACCACCGTGGCCGTCGCCTGGCACCAGGCAGCCACGGCCGGCAGCTCGACCGTCGTCTACGAGAACGGCGCCTGGCACTTCGTCCCCGACGCCCAGACCCTGGCCGCCTACCACCAGGGCGTCGACCGGCTGATCAGCGACCGGAAGGCGGCCGGTCAATGCCACTGATCGGCTTCCGCCCGGTCGGTCTCCGCCGGTTCGAGTTCTGCCAGACCGACCTCCGGCTGATCGGCTTCCGCCTCACCGCGTTTCGCCTCACCCGCGCCCACTGCTCGACCGTTCGCTGCTCGGCCGCCCACTGCTCGACCGCCCACTGCCCGACCGCCCGCCGCCCGACCGCCCATCGCCCCCGCCCCCGCCGCCGCGCCCTCCTCACCATCCCCCTCCTCGCCTCGGCCCTCCTGCTCGCCGCCGCTCCCCAAGCCTCCGCCCACGCCGAACTCGCCGCCTCCGACCCGGCCGGCGACGCGGTCCTGACCAGCGAACCGGCGCAGATCACCCTCACCTTCACCGAGGAAGTCGACCTTCGCCTGAGCGCCGTCAAAGTCGTCGGCCCCGACGGCCGCCGCCTCGACTCCGGCGCCCTCCGCCCCGGCCCGACCGGCGCCGACTCCCTCGTCGCGGTCCTCACCCCGGACCAGACCCGCGGCACCTTCAGCATCCTGTGGCAGGTCACCGCCTCCGACGACGGCCACGCCACCTCCGGCCACCTCACCTTCGCCGTCGGCGCCCCGAGCACGCCCGCCGCGGTCCTGGGCCTCGGCCGCGACCACGTCACCAGCGCCCTGTCCGACGCCGCCCAATGGTCCGCTTTCGTCGGCCTGGCCCTGGTCAGCGGCCTCCTCGTCCTGCGGCCCCGCCGCGCGCCGTCCGATGAGGCGCACCTTCGCCCGCTCGGCGGCGCGAGCGCCGGAGAAGCGCCGCCCCGGCCGTCGGCCGCATTGCTGATCCGCCAGGACGCGGGCCTCGTTGCCGTGGGCCAGGAGTCGTTCCCGCCCGGCACGCCCGCCGACGCGCTGTCGACCTCGGGCGGTCAAGGCGTGGCCCTGGCCCGGACTCCGCGCCCGATCACCGCGTTCCTCGAAGTCCTCGACGCCCTTCCCTCCCGAGCGGCCATCGCCGCGGGGGTCCCCGACGCCGCCGACCTGTCGGCCGACGAGGACGCCGCCGCCACCGACCCGGCCCGCGCCTTCCCGATCTGGCCCGCCACCGTGGGCTGGATCCTGCTCCTCGCCGCCACCGTGCTCCAGATCCTGACCTACGCCCCGGCCTCCCGCGGCCTGTCGCCCTCGCACCTCTTCGATCGCTCCCTGCTCGCCGCGACCCTCGCCACGCGCAGCGGCCACGCGCTCATGGCCCGCATCGCGATCCTCGCCCTCGGCGCGTTCGTCGGCGACGCCGTCATCCGCCGCACTCACAGCCCTCTGCTTCCCCTGGGCTTCACCATCGCCGTCGCCGCGACCTGGGGCACCACCGGCCACGCCGCCACCGACAGCGTCGCGCCGCTCTCCATGGCCGCGCTGACGCTGCACGTCGCGGCCATGGCCCTGTGGCTCGGCGGCCTCGCCATCCTGGTCCTGCTGCTGTTCACCGAGGCCGGCGCCACCATCGCCGCGACCGCCGCGCGGTTCTCCCGGCTGGCTCTCGCCGCCGTATCCGTCCTCGTCCTCACCGGCCTGTACCAGGCCTGGCGCGAGCTCGATGGAATCAGCTCCCTGACGGACTCCACCTACGGCCGCGTGCTGGTGCTGAAAGTCGCGCTGCTCCTGGCGGTCCTCGGTGTCGCGTCCCGTTCCCGCGCCCGCGTCACTCGCTGGCGCGACGGCAGCGAGGCGGCGCTGCGGGGGAGTGTCCTCGTCGAGCTGGTCGGCGTCGCGGCGCTGATCGTGCTGGCGGTCCTGCTGGCCGGCAACCCAGCGCCGCGTTCCTGAAGCCGCTCAGCTCGATTTCTTCAGATACCGCGCCAGACTCGCCAACTGATCCCGCGTCCCCGCCTCGCGATACTTCGGCTCGTCCAGCCCGTCGAGATACGCGCCCTGCTCCGTCAGCACGAGCCGCGTCCCGTCCTCGATCGGCGTCAGCTCGATGGTCGCGACCGTCACCGACATCGGCTTCCGGTTCAGATACATCTGCGTCGTCGCGACGATCCGCCGGTCCGACACAATGTCCTGATAACAGCCCTCGTACACGATCTCGACGCCGTCGGCCATGCTGACCGCCAGCCGCTCCTTGCCGCCCACCCGGAAGTCCAGATCCAGCGGCTCGACGACGCTCGCGCCCTCCGGCAGCGCGACGAACCACGGCGTCTTCGCCTGCTTCGACGCCCACGCCGCGAAGACTCGCTCCGGACTCACCGGATAGGTGTGTTCGAGTACGAAGGTGCTGTGCGTGACGGTGTGATCAACGATCTCGGTCATGATCCTGCTCCGTTCTCTACTGCGTATTGCCAACCACTGCGTACTGCCTTCTTACTTCTTCCTTCTGCCTACTTCTCCTCCTTCTCCTCCTTCTCCTCCGTCTCATCAGCGAGAAGCTCTCCGAGCCGCTCCAGCCGCCTCTCCCACAGCGTGCGCTGTCCCGCGAACCACTCCTCGGTCCGTCGCAACACCGCCGGCTCCACCCGGCAGGTCCGCACCCGCCCGACCTTCTCGCTCCGCACCAACCCGCTGCCCTCCAACACCTGGAGGTGCTGGACGACGGCGGCGAGCGACATGGGCAACGGCTCCGCGAGCTGACTCACCGACGCCGGGCCCCGCACCAGCCGCTCGACGATGGCGCGCCTCGTCGGATCGGCCAGCGCCTGGAAGACCCGGTCCAGATCCGGGTCATGCTTAAGCATGTACTTAAGTGTAGGTGCTCGCCGTCAATAGTCAAGGAGATGCTTAAGTATTAGGGCGAAAGAAACGCCGTGCCCCGCTGTTCCAGCAGGTCACGGCGTTTCCGGAGCTGTCGGCTCTCAGCCCTCCAAGCGCTCGCCGCTGGTGGTGGAGAACAGGTGGGTCTCGTGCCCGTGCGGCTTGGCGTAGAGGGTGTCGCCCTTCAGCGGCACCGCCCGCGCGTCGACCCGGATGATGAGGTCCACGTCCTGTTCGCCGACTCTCGCCGAGGTGTAGGCGAAGGCGTCGGCGCCCAGTTCTTCGACCAGGTTGACTTCCATGGAGATGGCGCCTTCGGCGTTGCCGACCAGGTCGAAGGATTCCGGCCGTACGCCCAGGGTCAGTGTCTGTGCGCCGCCGGCCACGGCCTGGTCCAGGGCTTCGCGTGCGACTGGGACGACCAGGCCGTCGAGTTGTACGCCGCCGTCGACGATCGGGACTTCGATGAGGTTCATGGCGGGGGAGCCGATGAACCCGGCGACGAATACGTTCGCGGGCTTCTCATACATTCCGCGTGGGG
>NZ_BAAAQN010000029.1:0-129870 GCF_039531695.1 Catenulispora yoronensis | reverse complement strand
CCACCCCCCTCACCCCAATCTGCACACCAAGCAAGCCCCCAATGCACAAATGGCAATTCCCATCCACCCCCCAACAGTCCATGCTGGACCCCGGGGGAGAGGATGTGCCGATGCCATCGGGGGCGGAGCGACTCGAATTCCGACTGCTCGGCCCATTCGAGGTCGCCGCGGACGGCCAGGCGGTGTACCTGGGGGGACCGCAAGTCCGCGGCGTCCTCGCCCGCCTCCTGGTCGACACCGGCCGCACCGTCAGCCTGACAGCCCTGGTGGAAGAACTATGGGGCGGCCGCGCGCCGCACGACGCCGCGCGCACCGTCCGCACCTACGTCTCCCGCCTCCGCAAAGCCCTGATCCAGGCCTCCTACGTCCTCGACGTGCTCCTCACCCGCGCGCCCGGCTATCTGCTGCAGACTGATCCCGAGGCCGTCGACTTCCTCCAGTTCGAACGTCTCGCCGAGACCGGGCGCCGTACATTGGAAGCCGGACGTCCACAGCCGGCCTTCGACCAGCTCACCGAGGCACTGAACCTCTGGCGCGGCGCGGCCTTGGCAGAGTTCGACGACATGCCGGTCCTCAGCACCGAGGCGGCACGCCTGGAGCGTCTGCGACTCTCAGTCATCGAAGACCGCAACGACGCCGCGCTCGCCCTCGGCCTGGACAGCCGCATCGGCCCCGAGGTGGAGAACCTGGTCCGCGTGCACCCGATGCGCGAGCGGCTGTGGGGCCAACTCATGACAGTGCTCTATCGCTCGGGTCGCCAAGCCGAAGCTCTCGCCGCCTTCCGGGACGCCCGCGCCGCGATGGTCGCCGACCACGGCGTGGAGCCCTCGCCCGCCCTCGCCGACATCCATGCACGGATCCTGCGTCAGGACCCCAGCCTCGACACCCTGGCCGCCATCACCCTCACCGCACCAGCAACGCCACCAGCGGCCCCAGCATCAATCTCGGCATCAATCTCGGCATCGATCTCGGCTTCGATCTCAGCGGCAACGCAAAAGGCGGCTCCACTACCAGCCCCGCCAGCCCCGCCAGCTCCACCATCCGCGACCCCACACCCCCACCGCCCCCCAGCCCAACTCCCTCTCGACCTCCGCGACGTAGCCGGCCGCGACGACGAGCTCACCCTCCTCAACACACTTATCAGGCCCCTCAAAGATTCCCCCACCCCCACCCCCACCCCCACCACCATCTCCGTCCTCTCCGGCACCGCCGGCGTAGGCAAAACCACCCTCGCCGTCCACTGGGCCCACCGCACCGCCCCCGCCTTCCCCGACGGCCAGCTCTACGTCAACCTCCGCGGCTACGCCCCCGGCGGCGTCGCGACCGACCCCTCCGAAGCCCTGCGCGGCTTCCTCGACGCCCTCGGCGTCCCGCCCGCCTCGATCCCCGCGGGCCTGGCCTCGCAAGCCGCCCTCTATCGCAGCCTCCTGACCGGCAAGCGGATCCTGATCCTGCTCGACAACGCCCGCGACGCCGAACAGGTCCGGCCGCTCCTGCCCGGCTCGCCCGGCTGTCTGACCCTCGTCACCAGCCGCGACCCGCTCGCCCCGCTGGTCGCCGCCGAGGGCGCGATCCCGGTGCCCGTCAGCCTGCTGTCCCCGGCCCGCTCCCGCGATCTGCTGATCCGGCGCCTCGGCCGGTCCCGCGCCGTCAGCGACACCCACGCCCTGGAGCGCATCGTCAACCGCTGCGCCGGCCTCCCGCTCGCCCTGGCGATCGCCTCCGCCCGGATCGCGCTGCGCCCCGACTTCCCGCTGGCGGTGTTCGCCGACGAACTGGCCGAGGCCGGAACCCTGGACGCCCTGGACGGCGGCGACGCCTGCACCGATCTCCGTTCCCTGTTCTCCTGGTCCTGTCGCACCCTCAACCCCGACGCCGCGCGCCTGTTCCGCCTGCTCGGCCTGCACCCCGGCCCCGATCTCGACGTCCACGCCGCGGCCAGCCTGGCCGCCGTCCCGCCCGGCCGGGCCCGGCGGCTGCTGGCCGACCTGTGCCGGGCCAGCCTGATGACCGAGCACGTCCCCGGCCGCTACACCTTCCACGATCTGCTGTGCGCCTACGCCGGGGAGCTCGCCGCCAGCGAGGAGACCGCCGCCGCCAGACACGAGGCCCGGCACCGGATCTACGACCACTACCTCCACAGCGCCCACGCCGCCGACCGGAGTCTGGGTCCCCGCCTGGCGCCGATCACCCTCGATCCGCCGCCGCCCGGCGTCGTCAGCGTCGAGCCCGGCAACCACCGCGAGGCGTCGGCCTGGTTCACGGCCGAGCACCGCGTCCTGGTCCGCGCCGTCACCCATGCTCGCGCCGAGGGCTTCGACCGCCAGGCCTGGCAGCTCGCGCATGTCTGCACCAACTTCCTGCATCGCCGCAATCTGTGGCCCGATCTCGCCACGATCCACCGTGTCGGCGACGCCGCCGCCGAACGCCTCGGCGACGACGGCGCCCGCGCCTACGCCCTGCGCGGGCTGGGCCTGGCCGACCGCGGCCGCGGCGACCTCGACGGCGCCCAGCGCCTGATCCTGGCCGCCCTGGCCCTGTCCCAGCGGGTCGGCGACTCGGCGGCCCAGGCCCTGAGCTACCAGAGCCTGGCCTGGATCGCCGGCGCGGCCGGCAACGACCGGGAGGCGCTGGAACTGTCCGAACAGGCGCTGCGGATGTGCCGTCTGAGCTCCGGCGAACCCGGCGGGGAAGCGGTCGCGCTCAATGATGTCGGCTGGTTCCATGCCCGGCTCGGTGAGTACGAGCAGGCGCTGGCCTGCTGTCAGCCGGCGCTGGCGCTGCTGCTTCTGGCCGACGACGAGTACGGCCAGGCCCACACCTGGGACAGCCTCGGCTACATCCACCGCCACCTGGGCGACCACACCAGCGCCGTCGCGTGCTATCGCAGGGCATTGCGCCTGTTCCGGGAGAGCGGGGACCACTACAGCGAGGCCACCGGCCTGACGTATCTCGGCGACGCGCACCTCTCGGTCGGCGACGTCGACGCGGCCGACGCGGCGTGGCGGAAGGCGCTGCGCACGCTCGACCGCCTCGGGCATCCCGACGCCGTGCGGCTGCGCAGCCGCCTTCAGGCGCTGGACGCGGTCGGGTGCCCGGTCTGAGCTTCCTCAGCCCACTGCCGTGCCCCTCAGCCCTCAGCCGTCAGCCCTCAGCCCTAAGCCCTAAGCCCTAAGCCCTCGGCCCTAAGCCCTCGGCCCTAAGCCCTCGGCCCTCGGCCCTCGGCCCTCACCCCACCGTCCACTGCCGCAGCTTCGCAGGGTTCCGCATCACCCAGATCCGCCGGATCGAATCACCCACGATGTCGAACGCGAACACCGTCACCGTGACGCCGTCCTGCTCGGCCACCAGCCCCGGCTGGCCGTTGACGGTCCGCTCCAGCAGCGCCATCGACTCCGGCATCCGCTTGGCGATCTCGATCCAGCCGCGGGCGATCTGCTCGCCGCCCTCGATGGGGTCCAGGAACGCCGGCGCCAGGCCGCCGCTGTCCGCGATCGCCGTCGCCTCCGGATCCAGCAGGCCGATGATGGCGGCGATGTCCTTGGCCTGCCACGCCGCCTTGAACTCCCGCACGACCCGGGCCCGCCGTGCCGACGGCGTCGCAGAGGTCTGCGCCGCCCGGATCCGGCGCCGCGCCGAGGACGCCAGCTGGCGGCACGCGGCCGGAGTACGGCCGGTGACGTCGGCCACGGCGGCGAATGGGTAGCGGAACACGTCGTGCAGGATGAAGGCGACGCGTTCGGCCGGCGTCATCGCGTCCAGGACCACCAAGAACGCCATGCCGACCGACTCGTCGAGGGTGATCCGGTCCGCCGGGTCGCCGCCCGCGCCGGACGTCCGCACGCTCGTCCACTCGGCCGGCTCGGGCAGCGGCTCCGGGATCCAGTCGCCCACGTAGGTCTCCCGCCGGGCCCGAGCCGATCCGAGCAGGTTCAGGCAGATCCGGCTGGCGACCGTGGTCAGCCAGGCCCCGGGGGAGTCGATGGCGTCCCGCTCCGGCGCGGACATCGAGTACCAGCGGGCGTAGGTCTCCTGGACCGCGTCCTCGGCCTCGGCGACGGTGCCCAGGAGCCGGTAGGTGAGGTTGATCAGCTGCCGCCGCTCGCGCACGACCTCGTCCGCGACCACATCTTCGACCACATCTTCGACCACATCTTCGGCCACAGAATCGGCCACATCTTCGGCCGCGTTTTCGAACTTATCGTCCATGGCCGTGCTGGCTCCCTCGATCGGATCGGCCCGTCATCGGTCCGACAAGACAGCCCGCCGGATTGTGAGGTCCTGACCGGCCGCGCCTCACATCTCCGGACGCCATCTTGTCGGACTTGATGACCCGAGCACATCACCATGCAAGCAGGAGGCACCATGACGACCCCGATCCCGGCCCCGCTGTTCACCGACGTGGCGTCGGCGGAGAGCCTGGACCGGACGGCCGCCGCGCTGACCGAACACGGCTTCGCCGTCGAGATCCTGGACAACGCCGAGGCCGCGCGGATCCGCATCAAAGAACTGATTCCCGAGGGCGCTCTGGTGTTCACCGGGGCCAGTGAGACCCTGCGCCTGTCCGGCATCGACGACGACATCAACACCAGCGGGCGCTACGACTCCCTGAAAGCGCGATCCGTCCAGATGGACCGCGCCACGCAGCGCAACGACATCTGGCGGAGCCTGGCAGTGCCCGACGCCATCGTGGGCAGCGTCGCCGCCGTCACCGAGACCGGGTCCCTGGTGGTCGGCTCGGCCAGCGGCAGCCAGATTCCCGGCTACGCCGGCGCCGCGCCCCGCGCGATCTTCGTCGTCGGCGCGCAGAAGGTGGTGCCCGACGTGCCTTCCGCGCTGCGCCGCGTTGAAGAACACTGTCTCCCCTTGGAGAACGAGCGGGCCATGAAGGCCTACGGAGTGCCCAGCGCCCTCAACCGCGTCCTGATCATCAACGCCGAGACCGAGCCCGGACGGGCCACGGTCCTGCTCCTGCGCGAGGCCATCGGCTTCTGAACCGCCCCCGAGCGGCACCACGCCGCATCACCTGAATGCAGTAGCCCCGGTCGCCCGGCCCGCTCGTCCACTGTCTAATGGGGCGCGCGGGCCGCCCCGGCGCGCCGCCGAGGTGGCGACGACCCCGAGGAAAGGGGCACCCACCATGACCCGGAAAGTAGCCGACTGCCGTGAATTCCCGAGCGAGGTCGGCTGCACGCTGACCATCGCCGGCGAGGAGCAGGAAGTCATGGACGCGGCGACGATGCACGCGGTCGCGGTCCACGGCGAGAGCGACACCCCAGAGTTCCGCGAACAGCTCCGCTCGGTGCTGGCGGACGAGAAGGTGCCGGTCGCGCACTGAGCAATCCCGTCCCACTATCGGGGGACTCACCCTCCTATCAGGGGACTCACCCTCGACCACGGCGGCGTCGGCACAGAGCCGTCATCGAGCTGGGCGGCCCGCGGATGCCCCTCCGCGCGGGCCGTCCTTTCCGTGCCAGCACCCTTCCATCGCCAGCACGTTATCGCCGTTTGCTCTTGCGCCGTTTGCTCTTGTTTATGCCGAAATCGTGAACCGCCGCTCCACCGACGTCAGAATCGTCGAGTCCGTATTCACCTGCCACGCCTCCGCCACCGCGTCGGCCAACGTCTTCATCAGCGAAGCGACATCCTCCGCCGCCGACGCGTGCATCGCCTCGGACACGATCAGCACCCGCGACGTGGACTCGCGGACCGCCGACCGGCCGCTCTGCCGATTCGTCCACCGGCGCGCGTGCGCGCGGCCCTCGGCGTCGGCGAAGATCAGCTCGCGCGGCTCCGGATTCTCCGACGTACCGGCGAAGGTGAGGTAGTCCTCGTCGCCGGCGGCGTGCCGGACTTCCAGGAAGCCGGCCACCTCGTCGAGGTCGAAGACCCCGACCGGGATCGCGTACGCGACCGACACCGCGTTGCACAGATCGATCAGCGGGTGGATCCGCGGCAGGTCGCCCTCCTTGCGCAGCCGTCGGAGCAGCGCCTCGGACGCACAGCGGTATTGCGTGGGCTTCAAGCCCATCTTCGTGAAGGTCTGTCGCCAGGCCTTGATCTCGGGCAGATCGGACTCGGTGCCGTCGGCCAGCCGCGCCTTGGCGGCCCCGACGAACTGCGCCACCCGCGCGTCGACATCGGCGGTGGGTGTGATTCCGCTGGTGGTGATCGCGGCCGCGACCAGTTCGGGGTATTCGGACCAGACGTCCTCGGCATGCTGGAAGTACATGCGCCCAGCTTTACCGCACCCACGCGCGCCGGCGACAGGACCAATCCGGGGTCTTGACCCAGTACCAACCGTTCACAATGCTTCACGCTCCTGCTACCTGGTACCTGGGCGCCGGACATTCGGCGGCTCAATATTCCCCGTGCGCACCACCCCACCCCACCCCACGCACCCCCACCTGTAGGAGGTCCCCCCGTGGCGCCTGTCTCTCGCCGCACCTTCCTCGGCTCCGCCGCCGCCCTCGGCGCGACCATCGGCCTGGAGGGCCTGCCGGGCTCGACGCCGTCGGCCGCCGCCGCCGCGACCGGCACCATCCGCGACGTCAAGCATGTCGTGGTTCTGATGCAGGAGAACCGCAGCTTCGACCACTACTTCGGGAGCCTGAAGGGCGTGCGCGGGTTCGCCGACCGCGCCACGGTCCAGCTCTCCGGCGGCTACTCGGTCTTCAACCAGCCGAACGGCTCCGGCCGCCAGTACCCGTGGCAGCTCTCGAACACCAACACGTGGTGGTGGGGCACCACGAAGGAGCAGCTGGCGCAGTGCGACGGGTCCCTGGACCACAGCTGGTCCAGCCAGCATGGGGCGTGGAACAGCGGCAAGATGGACAACTGGATCTCCGCCAAGGGATCCAACCGCACCATGGGCTTCCTCAACCGGTCCGACATCCCGTTCCACTACGCCCTCGCCGACGCGTACACCGTCTGCGACGCCTACCACTGCTCGATCCTGTCGGCGACCGGCCCGAACCGCACCTACCTGTGGTCCGGCATGATCGACCCCAACGGCACCGCCGGCGGCCCGGCCTACGACGGCGGCTCCGAGTCCGGCCTGACCTGGCAGACCTACGCCGAGGCGCTCCAGAACGCCGGCGTGTCCTGGCGCGTGTATCAGAACGCGAACGACAACTACGGCGACAACGGGCTGGCCTACTTCAAGCAGTTCTCCGGCGCCGCCAGTTCCAGCCCGCTCTACCAGCGCGGCATGGGCTCGGTCCCGGCGGCCAGCGGCTCCACCCCGGACGACATCGCCGCCGCGATCAAGGCCGACGTGCTCGGCGGCACCCTGCCCCAGGTGTCGTGGGTGGTCGCCAACCAGGCGTTCTCCGAGCACCCCGACGCCCCGCCGAACGACGGCGCGCACTTCGTCAACCTGATCATCCAGGCCCTGGCCGCCGACGCGAACACCTTCAACTCCACCGCGCTGTTCCTGAACTACGACGAGAACGACGGCTTCTTCGACCACGTTCCGCCGCCGGTCGCGCCGTCCGGCACCGCCGGGGAGACGACCCAGGGCGCGCCGATCGGCCTGGGCTTCCGGGTCCCGATGATCGTGGTGTCGCCGTGGACCCGCGGCGGCTGGGTCGACTCGCACGTCTACGACCACACCTCGGTGATCCGGTTCCTGGAGACCTGGACCGCGGCCCTCGGCACCCCGGCCGCCTGCCCGAACATCAGCGCTTGGCGCCGCCAGGTGTGCGGGGACCTCACCGGCGCCTTCGACTTCGCCAACCCGGTGAACGGCCTGCCGGCGCTGCCGGCCACCAGCACCGTGATCGGGCAGTCGTTCTGCAACGCGCAGATCAACCCCAGCCCGGCGAACAACGCCCAGCCGACGCAGGAGAGCGGCACGAAGCCGGCGCGCGCCCTGCCCTACCAGCCGAACGCGTGGGTCGACCACATCGAGTACGACGCCAACGGGCAGGTGCTGGTCTGGCTGGAGATGGCGAATCAGGGCCCGCAGGCGTCCGCCGCCGCGCACTTCTCGGCGTACGCCAATGCCTATCGCACCGGCGGGCCGTGGCAGTACACCGTCGCTCCTTACAGCAACGGCGTCGACGGCACAGTGAAGGACTTCTTCAACGTCGGCACGAACTACGGCAACGGGCAGTACGACCTCACGGTTGTCGGTCCGAACCGGTTCCTGCGCCGCTTCGTCGGCAACGCCAACGGCAGCGGGGCGACCGCGGAGGCCGGCACGTACTACGCGGCCGCGCCGAACACCGGGCAGCAGGCGGTCTGGTTCAAGATGACCAACACCGGGACCAGCACCGTCACGTTCACGATCACGTCGACCAACTACCGGACCGACGGCCCGTGGACCTATCAGGTCGCGGCCGGGGCGACGGTCAGCGACTACTTCAACGCGGTTGCCTACAACAACGGGTGGTATGACTTCACCGTCACGGTGAGCAGCGACTCCTTGTGGAGCCGGCGCGCCACCGGCCACCTTGAGACCGGCGCCGCGAGCGTGACCGGCTGATCGCTGCCGACCGGTTGAAGGAAGCGCGAGTGCCCGGCTGGCTGTGCGACTGCCGGCCGGGCACCGACGACGAGAGCAGGCACGGGTCCGGCGGTGCGCAGGTGTCCGCGCCGTCGGTGACGATCACCACCGAGCGCGGCCCGGTCGCCGGCAGCTGCTTGGCCGCGGTCTGGAGCGCCAGGCCGATCGGCGTCGGCCACCACCTACCGTCCTACCGATGGTCACGCCGCCGAGCGGACCGAGCCACCGCCACCGCCCCGGCCTGCCGAAGCAGCGCCACCGCTCTGGTCGCGGTCTCCGGATCCACTGCTTCGAGCAGCACATGCGGAGGCCGGTCGACCAGTTCCTTCGCTTCCTTCAGACCAAGGGTCGTCAGCTCGCGGACGGCTTTGATGGTGGGGATCTTGGCCTTCCGATCGACGGACTGGATGATGACGTCGATCCGGTCCGACACCGCCGAGGACATCGGATCCGCGAGAGCGGGAGCGGACACGGTCTCCATCGCCACCGTCGCCACTCCCACCACCGAGCCCCGATTCACCACGTCCCACCCGGCCACCATCGTCGTCGGCACCGTCCCCAACGACCGCAGCGCGTCCGCTGCGGCCTCCGCGCTCGGGCGGCGTCCGGGGTCCTTCACCAGCAGCTGCTCGATCAGCATCGTCAGCGGACCCGCGTTGCGCAGCACCGGGTGCTGCTCGAACGCCACCGCCGCCATGGTGGCCGTCATCGACTCGCGGCGGAACGGCGAATAGCCCTCCAGGGCCTCGAACAGGGTCACGCCGAGCGAGAACAGGTCGCCGGCCGGCAGGTTGGCGTTCGGGTCGGCGCCGAACCGCTCCGGGGCCATGTACTCCAGCGAGCCGACCACTGTGCCGGTCGCCGTGAGCGAGGTGTCGTCGCGGTGCTTCGCGATGCCGAAGTCGGCCAGCAGCACCTGTCCGCGCCGGGTCAGCATGATGTTGGCCGGCTTCACGTCCCGGTGCACGATGCCGAGCCGGTGCGCGGCGCCGAGCGCCTCCAGCACGCCCCGGGCGATCTCGGCGGCCAGCGGCTGGTCCAGCCGCGTCCGGCGCTCCAGCTCCTGCGCCAGCGAGTCGCCGTCGACCAGCCGCATCACCACCCAGGGCAGGCCGTGCTCGGTCACCACGTCGTGGACGGCCACCACGTTCGGCTCGTCCCGCAGGGCCGCGGCGCTGCGGGCCTCCCGCTCGGCACGGGCGATCAGACCGGCCTGCATGGCGGCCGAGGACTCCGGGGCGATCCTGATGCGCTTGATCGCGACCGGAACGTCCAGACGCTCGTCATGCGCCCGCCACACCTCGCCGAAACCGCCAGCGGCGATGAGGTCGAGCAGTCGGTAGCGGCCGCCGATCAAACGCTCCGGCACCTGAACCCCCAAGCCGTCGGTAAGCGATGGTGATCGCCACCTTACTGCGGCTCACAAGACGCGTTACAGCATGCCTCAGAACACTACGAACCACAGCGCGAAGCCGACCGCGGTCGAGGCCAGCGCGTACCACTTCGTCCGCTTGGTAGCGGGGTGCACCGGCTTCTTCGGGCGGCTCTCCTCCGGCGCGGTGTCGATCGCCGCCAAGGCGATGCGCTCGACCCACTCGGCGCCCGGGTCGGCGCGGACCGTCACCTCCCACGGCCGGTGCGGGTCGTAGTCGACCACGACGTTGCGGCCCTCCCGGTAGCGGTCCAGATCCATCAGGTTGACCGAGGGCCGCGCGTTGGTCCGGAACGCCCGCTTGCCCTCCGGCGCGACGGTGAGGTCCAGCTCGACCGGGAAGTTCGGGCCCTCGCCGACCGCGCGCGAGGACTCGATCCGGGCCGCGGCCGCCTCGGTCGGGCCGGCGGCGGAGAGCCCGAGCCGCTTGTGCTGGCCGCCCAGCAACGCCCCGATCCCGGCCAGTCCGGTCCACGGGACGAGGTTGATCCCGACGACGAACTCGACGACGCCGGAGGCGTCGGGCGACCCGAGCTTGGTGGCGCCGACGGCGACCGCGCCGAGCTCACCGCCCGCGAGCACCCACAGCACCAGCCCCAACCAGAATAAGAACACCGGCCCCCCAGAATCGTTCCCGATCAGGCCCCGAGCCTGATGATCGTGCACAATACCTCGGCCTGGTCGGCGTCGGTGCCGGGAACGAATGAACGAGACATTAAGGGCTGTCCACTATGACGTTCGCGCCCCGCGTGCTCCACGACCTGGAAGTCGCTAGACCACATCGCCGAACCCGAACAGCGCGACCAGCCCCGGATCGTGGAACGCGACGACCCGCGCGACGCCGTCGGCTGTCGCGGCCAGCACCACGACGCCGTTGGCGTGCAGGATCCCGTCGGCCTCCCGGTGGTAGATGACGGCGGCGGGCTGTCCGTTGGCCGTGGTGGCCAGCAGCCGCCAGTCGCCGGGGGTGCCGAGCACGTGGGCCGCGAGCAGATGAAGGCACTGAGTCCGGCCGGACCGCCAGTCGGCGAAGGGCGTCGCCTCCAGTGTTGCGTCCGCGCGCAACACCTGCTCCAGCAGGCCCGCGTCGGAGTGTTCGAAGGCTGCGATATACCCGTCGAGCAGCGCCCGGGCCCGCTGGTCGGTCGGTTCGAGCAGGTCCTCGGGCACCGGATCCAGTTCCTCCAACCGGGCGCGCGCTCGTTGCAGACCGCTCTTGACGGCCGCGACGGTGGTTCCGAGGATCTGCGCGGTCTCGGCGGCCGAGAACGCCAGCACCTCGCGCAGGATGAGGATGGCGCGCTGGCGGGCCGGAAGGTGTTGCAGGCTGGCGATCAGGGCCAGCCGCAGCGATTCGCGGGCCACGACCACGGCGGCCGGATCGCCCTCGGGCGGGGCGGTCCAGCCGTCGGGCAGCGGTTCGAGCCAGGTGGCGTGCGCCGGGGCGACGGGGCTCGCCGCGTGGTCGGGTCCGTCGTGGGGCCCGGCGAGCCCGGAAGGCAGGACCCTGATTCTGCGCGACTCCAGGGCCGACAGACAGACGTTGGTGGCGATTTTGTAGAGCCAGGACCGCATGGAGGCACGGCCGTCGAAGCCGGCGTAGCCGCGCCAGGCCCGCAGGTAGGTCTCCTGGACCAGGTCCTCGGCGTCGTGGGCGGAGCCGACCATGCGGTAGCAGTGCGCCAGCAGCTCGCGGCGGAACAGTTCGGTGTCGGCCGCGAACCGTGCTTGCGGCGGGGCCTCCGTGCTGTGCATCTCGGTGCCTTCGGCTCGTCAGGGGCGCAGGGCCAGTTTGCCGACGGTTCGACGGCCTTCGAGATCCAGCAGCGCCGTCCCGCCGTCGGCCAGATCGTAGGCGGTGGGCTCGGAGGGAACGAGGACGCCCGCCGCGACGAGCGCCGCCATCTCGCCCACGATCTCGCCGAACATCTGTGGCGCGGTCGCGATCAGGACGCCGATGTTGAGGCCGATGACGTGGACCTGGTGCCGGTAGACCAGATCCCAGTTGGTGACCGCGGCCTCGCCCCCGGCCAGCCCGAGGACCACCACCCGGCCGGTCACCCGCTTCGCGGCGGCCAGACTGGCTTGGAACGTGGCGCCGCCGTTGGTCTCCAGCACGAGGTCCGCGCCGGCGCCGTCGGTCAGGCTCAGCACCTGCGCGGCGAGGTCGTCGGCGTTCGCGTCCACCACATGGTCGGCGCCGAGGGACCGGACCACCTCGTGCTTACTCGGCGACGCCGCCCCGATGACCGTCGCGCCGTAGTGCTTGGCGATGGCGACCGCGGCGCGACCGGTAGCGCCCGCGGCAGCGTGGACCAGGACGGTCTCCCCGGCCGCCACCCGGCCCATCGGCTTGAGCGCCGCCAACGCCGTCGGCCAGTTCACCACCAGGCCCAGCGCCTGCCCGCTGCTCCACCCGGCGGGGACCGGAACGGCGCCGGCGGCCGGTAGCAGCAGGTACTCGGCGAAGGCGCCGTCTCCGACGCCGACCACCGGGGTTCCCAGCGCCGGCCAGGTCACGCCGGGGCCGACCGCGACCACCTTGCCAGCGGCTTCGAACCCTGCGATGTAGGGAGGCTGCGGGCCGTTCCGGAACGTGCCGCGGGCCCTCGACAGGTCGGCGAAGTTCACCCCGGCGGCCTCCACCCGGATCAGCACTTCGCCGGGGCCGGGGACCGGTACCGGGGCGTCGCTGACCGACCGCATGTCCTGCGGTCCCATCAGCGACGTCTGCTCCAGGGCCCGCATGGTGGTGGGAACACTCACGACTATCAGCTCTCCATCCTCGGTTCGGCACGTCCCGTCGGCGGGTGTGCCGTCGGCTGTGTAGACCGGGGCCGCGGAGAAAAGGAATCGGTGGGCAGGTCGGTGGGTGGTCGCGCGTATAGGTCCGGTGAATAAATCAGTGGCACCTCGTCGTCACCGTGTACTACCGTCGCGCCGTCAACCGGGTCACGCCAGGCCACGCCGCAGGCGACCGGATCCTTCGTCCAGGACGGGCCGTTGTACACCAGCTGAGACGTTCATCGCGCCGAGCAGGCACGTCGCCGAATGACGGCTGACGTACCCGCGGCCGTGTAGCGCGCGTTCGCGCTGCCGGTCCGCTGCCGCACGCCTATCACCTCGTGCCCTCGGCAGGTCATCGACGTCCGGGCTGCCCTTCCCTGGCAACCGTGCGCCGAGCCGGTGCCGCACCTCGCTGTGCGCCGCCGACGTCTCAACGAGATCTCGTAGCAGATCGGCCATTTCCTGGTGCCCGAAAACACCTTCGCCGTGCGCGCCTCCACCCGGTGGTACGTACGCCCGCACGCCCTCCCGACCATCCGCCGCCGCTGCCGCGCCTGTCCCTCGACAGAGCTCCGGACCCAGGGCCGCTTCCGCGTCAACGCGAACCACAAGCTGCTCGATGTCTGGCTGCTGGCACTCTGCGTCGCGTGCGGGGACACCGCCAAGCTGACGGTCCTGGAACGCGGGCAGGTCCGCGCCATCGACCCGGCGATGCTCGCCGGTTTCCACGCCAACGACGCGGCCCTCGCCGCCCGCCTGCTGACCGATCCGCAGCTGGCGCACCGCAACGGCCTCACCCTCGACTGGTCCGAAGCCTGGAGGCTCGACATGGACCCCATCGAACTTCCGAAAGCCGACATCCTCGATGTCGACGTCACCTTCACCCATCGCATCCCGCTGCGCACGACGACCCTCATCGCCCTCGGTCTGGACGTCCCCCGCGCCGAGGTCACCAGGCACATCGCCACCGGACGCCTCACCTCCGCCGAGAAGCTGACCGGCCGCCGCGCGCGGGATTTCAGCTTCGTGATGCGGTGGGAGTGAGGAACTCCTGATGGTGGCTCTGTGAGGATGTCGAGTTAGCCGGAAAACAGACAATTGAGTCAGACGGACACACCGTCGCGGTCAGGTACCTGGTGCCTGGCCGTGATGGCGGCCGCCCCCTGGAATGTGCACCCGTCGCCACGCGCAGTAGACGTATGCTCCCGTGCATGACTGCTGCGCGGCTTCCTCGCAAGCGCGACCGCGCTGTGACTCGTGAGGTGATCCTCCAGGCCGCGGTGGTGGAGTTCACGTTGCACGGCTATGCCCGGGCGGGAGTGCGGCAGATCGCGCAGCGGGCCGGGGTGACGGCGATGCTGATCAACCGGTACTTCGGGTCGAAGGAAGGGCTGTTCGCTCAGGCGGTCGAACGGGCGTTCGGTGTGTCGGCGGTCAAGGGCGCGCCCGAAGGGCTGCTGTCCTCGGGTATCGCGCGCTCCATCTCCGAAGGGAACGCGCCCGGCGACGAGGAACCGGACCCGTTTCTGCTGATGGTCCGATCGGCGCAGGATCCTGAGACGTCCGACGCGCTGCGCCGAGGCGTCGAGGCGTTGCTCGAATCGCGGATCGCGGCGGGGGAGTGGCAGGGTCCTGAGGCTGAGCTGCGCGCCGAGCTCGGTTTGGCATTGGTGGCCGGAACCTGGTTGATGCGCTCGGTGATCGGCACTCCGGCGCTGGTCGGCGCCGACGACGCGCGGGTCGCCGATTTGCTGGCGGGCATGCTGGGAGCGGTGGCCGGCGGGGACGACCGGCTCGGCCGGGCCGAGCGTTCGGATCGGGCTGAGTGCTCCGACCGGGCGAGCTGACCGGTCAGCCACGCCGCCCGAACAACCCGCGCTTCCTGGCGCCCAGCATCAAATCGGCACCTGTCGCCGGAGTCTGCCGGTACTCACCCCGTAGCACCCGCCGCACCAACTCCACATCCGAACTGCCCGGCAGGCTCCCGTAGCCGGTCGCCGACCACAGCGACCGGTCCTGCGGCACTGCGAAATAGGGCACTTCGACCAGTTCCCGCGTCCGCCGCCGGACCCGGACGCTGATCGCCACCGGCACGATGTCCAGCGGCTGGTCCGTCTGGCTGCGCCGTCGGCAGTCCGCGCACATCGGGACCACCGCCCCCTTGTTCCACACCTGGGCCTGCCGCCGCCGCTTCCGCGGAGTATGGGAGGGATCCGGGGCCTTGGACGCCACACCGTGCATCGGGTTGTAGAAACAGCGGGTCCTGCGACGCGGAGCCTGCTTTCCCTGGTTCCGCGCGACGGCGCCCGCGAAGTGCGTCGAAGCGATGTCGACCAGCGCCGATACCCCGGCCAGCTCCACGGGCTCCTTGGCGTCGTCGAACAGCTTTCCCGCTGCCGAGTAGGCGTCGAGCGCCAGCAGGTATTCGCGGGTCGCTTGACTCTCGCCGTAACGCAGAGCCAACTCCGAGGCGGCGAGCTTCTCGCCGACCGCCACCAGCTGCGGCTCCACATGAGCGCGCAGACTCTCGCACAGCGCAGCCCAGCGCGCGGGATCGACGCGGCGCAAAGCGATCGTCTTGACCGGCTTCTCCACCGGAACGGGCTTCGGACGGCCGACGTCGGCGGAACCGTCCCAGACATAGCGCTTCCAGAACCATTGCAGCCGGGCGGTGAAGCCCCGGGGTTTACGGGACGACGAGCTGTGGTTCTTTCGCCCTGGCACAGCTCAAGGCTAGCGATGTCCAACCGCCGGCAGAAAGATTATTTCGGTGGCGAAGACGTCACGGTGGGCTGTGGCAGGGGTCGGGCCGTGGGAGCCTTGGGAGGCTGAGTGCATAGGAGCCTGGAAGCCAAGGATCGCAGGGGGATGGCTGTGTGGGTGGGGGATAACGCTGCCGAGCGCGTGATCGCCGGGAGGTACCGGCTGATCGCCGCGATCGGCACGGGCGGGATGGGCCGGGTCTGGGAAGGGCTGGACGAGCAGCTGGATCGGCGCGTCGCGCTCAAAGAGGTCGGGATCCCGCAGTCGTCGGAGGCCGAGCGCGAGACCCAGGTCGCCAGGGCCCTGCGAGAGGGACGCACGGCGGCGGCGCTCGCCGACCATCCGAACGTCGTTCCGGTGTACGACGTCGTGATCGAGGACGGCGCGCCGTGGATCGTGATGCAGCTGGTGCGGGGCCGGTCGCTGCGCGACGTCCTGGCGGCCGGACCGCTGGCGCCGGAGCAGGTGGCGATCATCGCGGACGGGATGCTGTCCGCGCTCGGGGCGGCGGACGCGGCCGGGGTGGCGCACCGGGACGTCAAGCCCGGGAACATCATGCTGGCCGACGACGGCCGGGTGCTGCTGACCGACTTCGGCATCGCGAAGCGGAGCGGCGACACCGGGTTGACCAGCACGGGGTTGTTCGTCGGCACGATGGAGTACACGGCGCCGGAACGTGTCGACGGGCACGGCGGGGGACTGGCGTCGGACCTGTTCTCGCTGGGAGTGACGCTCTACCACGCGGTGGAAGGCGTGTCGCCGTTCCGGCGCGAGAACATGCAGGGGACGCTCACCGCGGTGCTGATCGAGCCGCTGCCCGCGATGCGGCGCGCCGGCGGCGACTTGAAGACGTTGATCGAGGCGCTGACGCTGAAGCAGCCGGGTGACCGGCCCGACGTGGCGCGGGCCCGGGCGCTGTTGGCGGGCGGCGGGACCTGGGGCGGCGGCGCGAGCGGGAGCCAGAGCGGGACCGGCGGCGCGAGCGGGACTGGTAACGGGACCGGGACTGGATTCGGGAGCGGGACTGGTTTTGGGAGCGGGACTGGAGTCGGAAGCGGAAGCCGAAGCGGAAGCGGCAGCGTCGGCGGCGTTTCGGCTCGCACCTTCTACGACCAGCCTTCGGCGACCGTGTCCCAGGAATTCCCACTGGGCTATGTGGCGCACGCGCCGATCGTGGTCGAGGCTCCACTCCAGCCGCGCCTGCTCCGCCGCAGGGCGCTGACGATCGCCTCGTCGGTCTGCGGCGTGGCGCTGGTCGTGGGCGGCGTCGTGGCCCTGACCGGCGGGCTGAGCAGCAGCGGCAGTACCTCACAGGTCGCCACTGGCGGGAGCACGATCTCCACGTCGGCCAGCAGCTCGTCCGCCGGAGCGAACCCCCCGGCCCCCGACTCGCCGACCTCCAAAACGGCGCTGGCTCCTCCGGTCCAGGGTTCGCAAGGAAAGATCACAAACGTCTCCAACAGCCTGTGCATCGACACGAACGGTCCCCAGGCGACCGGCATCGCCGTCCAGGTCCGCACCTGCGGCAACTTCAGCGGCCAGACCTGGGCCTACGACGGGACGAGCCATCGCCTCGCCAACACTCCGACCGGGTTCTGCATGGACACCGGTCCGTCGCCGGCCAGGGGCTCGGCTGTGGTCCTCAGCCAGTGCGGCGGATACGCGGTTCAGCAATGGACGTATGACAATGCCACTGGTCACATCACTAATCAGAGCAGCGGCCTGTGCCTTGACACCGCCGGGGCTCCGGCCAACTATGTCAATCTCGTGCTGAATCCGTGCGGGAACTACACCGGTCAGATCTGGCGCATGTGAACAGTGTTCTGCGATCGACCACCCAGGAGGACACCGTGACCGGCCCCGACACTGGCCCTGACACTGGCCCCGACACCGGCCCCGACACCGGCCCCGACAAAGCCTTCACCGGTTCGATTCCGAGGTTCTACGAGGAGTACTTCGTACCGCTGATCTTCGAGCCGTACGCCGTCGACCTCGCGAACCGCGTAGCGGCGCGACCCGTGACCCGGGTCCTGGAGATCGCGGCCGGCACCGGCGTCGCGACGCGGCATCTGGCTTCCGCCCTGCCGGACAGCGTCTCCATCATCGCCACGGACCTGAATCAGTCGATGCTCGATCTGGCCGCCGAGACCGGCACTTCGCGGCCCGTGCAGTGGGGTCGGGCGGACGCCACCGACCTGCCGTTCCGCGACGGCGAGTTCGACGCGGTCGTGTGCCAGTTCGGGTTCATGTTCCCGCCGGACAAGGTGGCGGCCTTCGCCGAGGCGCATCGTGTGCTCGGGCCCGGAGGCGCGCTGTTCTTCAACGTCTGGGACCGTATCGAGGACAACGAGTTCGCCGATGTGATCACCAGATCGTTGGAGGCTGTCTTCCCCGACGACCCGCCGCGGTTCCTGGCCCGCACTCCGCACGGTTACCACGACGTCGGCGTGATCGAACGGGATCTGCGGGCAGCCGGGTTCGCCACCACGCCAGAGGTCACCACCCTCACCGAGCGGAGCCGCGCCGATTCCGCACGGGTTCCCGCCATCGCGTTCTGCCTCGGATCGCCGCTGCGCAATGAGATCGAGGACCGGGACGCGGCGCGGCTCGACGACGCGACGGACGTCGCGGAGGCGGCGATCCTTCGCGAGTTCGGGGCGGGAGCCGTCGACGGAAAGATCCAGGCCCATGTCGTGGTGGTCGAGCGCTGAGGAACTCGGGTCAGACGCGGCGGACCGCACCCGCTCACTCGGTGAACCGCTCGCTCAGTGATGGAACCCCGCCGGTGCCGCCCGGTCCGGCAGCGGGGCGGTGAGCCGGTCCAGGGCCGCGACGGCGATCCGCACGTCGTCCAGCAGGAGGTCCGCCAGGTCCATGCTCAGGCCGTTGCGGACTACGACGCGCTGCACCGTCACGTCCGAGAGGTTGTCAGGCATCGGATACGCGGGCACCTGCCAGCCCTTGGCCCGGAGCCGGTCCGACAGGTCGTAGAGGGTCCAGTTGTCGGTGTGGTCGTCCTTGAGGCGCCAGGCGAACACCGGGATGTCCGTGCCGTCGTTCCACAGCTCGAACGCGTCCATGGCGTCCACCCCGGCCGCGAGATAGCGGGCCACGTCCTGGCTGGCCTGCTGGACCTCGCGGAAGCCCTCACGGCCCAGGCGCAGGAACTGGTAATACTGCAACAGAACCTGGGCGCCCGGGCGGGAGAAGTTCAGGGCGAAGGTCGGCATGTCGCCGCCGAGGTAGCTGACGTTGAACACCAGGCTCTCCGGCAGGAGGTCGCGCCGGCGCCAGACCACCCAGCCGAGGCCGGGGTATACGAGTCCGTATTTGTGCCCTGAAGTGTTGATCGAGTGCACGCGGTCGATGCGGAAATCCCATTCCAACGGCGCCTGGAGGAACGGCGCGATCATCGCGCCGGAGGCGCCGTCGACGTGGATGGGGATGTCCAGGCCGGTGGTGCGTTGGATCTCGTCCAGCGCGGCGGCGATGGCCGTGATCGGCTCGTACATGCCGGTGTAGGTGACACCCATGATGGCGACCACGCCGATGGTGTTCTCGTCCACGTAGTCGGCCAGGCCGTGGCCGTCGAGCGTCTTGTGCTCCTCGGTGATCGGCACGTAGCGGGCCTCGACGTCCCAGTAGTTGCAGAACTTCTCCCAGACCACCTGCACGGCCGAGCTCATGACGAGGTTGGGGCGGTCGGCGGGCTTGCCGGCCTTCCGGCGCGCCTCCTGCCAGCGGCGCTTGAAGGCCAGGCCGCCGAGCATGCAGGCCTCGGAGGACCCGACGGTGGAGCAGCCGATCGCCGCCGCCGGGTCGGGCGCGTGCCAGAGATCGGCGAGGATGCGCCAGCAGCGCTCCTCCACGGCGGCGGTGGCCGGATACTCGTCCTTGTCGATCATGTTCTTGTCGAGGGTCTCGGCGTAGAGCTTGCGCGCCGGGTCCTCCATCCAGGTGGTCACGAAGGTGGCCAGGTTCAGGCGCGCGTTGCCGTCGAGCATCGCCTCGTCGTGCACCACCTGGTAGGCGGTCTCCGGCAGCATGCGGTCCGCGCCCAGGCGGTACCGGTCGATCACGCGGTCCTCGCCGGGGCGGGCGAACAGCGGGTTGATGGTGATCGAGGAGTCGGAGCCCCTGCGCGGACCTGGGCGAGTCACCACGGCGTTCCCCTTCGGCGCGACCTGCACGAATGCGTCAAACGTGGCATGCGTGCCGGTCGGCTGCCATCGGTGCCGCCGTTCGGTCGACGGCGCAGTTCGGTCGATGGCGCAGTTCGATCGAGGCCGCTGTTCAGTCGATGGCGCCGGTGTTCATGGCTTGCAGCAGCGTGTGCTGGTCGATGTCGGGGCGGTGGAGGGTGGCGCAGAGCCGGCCCCGGTGCAGCACCAGGACGCGGTCGCACAGCTCGGTCAGTTCCTCCAGGTCGGTGGAGCAGAGCAGGACGATCGTGTCGGTGCGCGCGGCGGCGCGCAGCAGCGCGTGGATCTCGGCCTTGCCGCCGATGTCGACGCCCCGGGTGGGGTCGTCGAGCAGCAGGGCCGAGGGCTGGGCGGCGAGCCACTTGGCCAGCACGACCTTCTGCTGGTTGCCGCCGGAGAGCAGGTCGCAGCGGATGTCGACGCTCGCGGCGCGGATGTGCAGGCGGGAGACCAGCTCCGAGGCGCGTCGGCGCAGGACGTTCTTGTGGACCAGCACGCCGTCGCGGGACAGGGCCACGGAGCGGACCTGGGCGACGTTCTCCCACAACGGCTTGTCCAGCATCAGCCCGATGCGGCGGCGGTCGCCGGAGACCAGCGCGACGCCGGCCTGGATGGCGCGTTTCAGGCCGTTCTGCCACGGCCGGCCGCCGGGCAGCGTGACCGTTCCGGCGCTGGGCCGGCGCAGCCCGGCGAAGACCTCCAGGACCGTGGTGTGGCCGGAGCCGAACAACCCGGCGATGCCGACGATCTCGCCGGGCCGGGCGCTGAGGGTGATGTCGTGGAGCCGCCCGGGGACCTCGACCCCGTCGAGTTCGAGGACGCGGTCCGGGTCGGCCGCCGACGGCGGTGGGACCAGCTCGGCGACCTCATCGGCCTTGGCCCCGTTGCCTTCGCGCGGACCCAGCATGGCCGCGACGATCTGCGGGAGGTCGAGGTCCGCGCGGGGGACGCCGTCCAGGACGGTGCGCCCGTCGCGCAGGACCGTGATCTCGTCGCAGAGGGTCAGGACCTCTTCGAGGATGTGCGACACGAACACGACGGCGACCTCGCGCTCGCGCAGCACCCGCAGGATGTCCAGCAGGCGGGAGGCGCTGGCCTGCTCCAGCGCCGAGGTGGGCTCGTCCAGGATGAGCACCCGCGGATCGGTGATCAGGGCCTTGGCGATCTCCACGAGCTGCTGCTGGGCCAGGGACAGGTCCCCGACCAGGCGGCGCGGGTCGACGTCGAGGCCGAGCTGGGCCAGCACCGGCTCGGCCTTGGCGAGCATCGCCGGCCGGTCGCGGAACGGGCCCCGCTTCAGCTCCCGCATGGGATAGAGATTGCTGAGCACGTCGAGATCCGGGAACAGGTTCAGTTCCTGCGAGACCACCGCGACGCCGTGCTGCGCGGCCTGCGCGGTGGACGAGAACGCCATCGGCCGGCCGTCCAGGTGGATCGTGCCGTGGTCCGGCGCCACGGCGCCGGACACCACCTTGATCAGCGTGGACTTGCCGGCGCCGTTCTCGCCCAGCAGCGCGTGCACCGAGCCGGAGTGGACGGTCAGGTCGGCCTCCCGCAGCGCTGCCACGCCGCCGTAGGACTTGCCCATTCCGCGAATCGTCAACGTGCTCATGAACAGCGGCCCTTCCGTCAGTCCTGGTCCGTCAGTTGGCCTGGTTCATCGGCTTGAGGTACTGGGCCGGATCGGCCAGCTGCTTCTTCACCTCGGCGGCGAACCACGCCTTGCGGGACGCCTCACTGCTCTGCCGGTCGATGATCTGGTCGATGTTGTCGGAGTTGATGATCAGCGATCCGGTGTTCCACCAGCCCTGCGGGAGGGCCTGGCCGGTGGAGGCGTGCTGGGCCAGCAGGGCCAGGGCGACGTAGCCCTTGAGCCAGTGCTCGGGGGAGGCCAGCGCGGCCGCGTAGCCGTTCTTCACCGCCTGCAGCGCCTGCGCGTCCGGGTCGCAGGACCCGACCAGGAACTTCTTGCCGGTGTTCTTCTCGATCAGAGCCAGCGACACCGCGTCCGAGGCGCCCGCACCCAGGTAGGCCACCGCGTTCGGGTGCGCCTTGACCAGGTCGTTCCACTTGTTGAAGTTCTCCGTCGGCTCCGAGCCGGAGTCGAACGGGCCCAGGACGGTCAGCGTGGGCCGCTCGGCCTGGATCACCTGCTTCATGCCGTCGAGGCGCTGGCCCAGCAGCGCCAGGCCCGGGATGTCGTTGCCCAGGACCACCTCGCCGGTGGTGCCGACCGGGATGTGCTTGATGATCTCGGTGGCCAGGCTGCGGCCCAGCTCGGTGTTGCTGTTGCCGATGTACAGGCCGACCGCGGTGCCGTCCGGCGGCGCGGTGTCGACCGCGACCACCGGGACCTTGGCGTCCGAGGCCTGCTTCAGCGGCCGGACGAACAGGTCCGGGTTGAGCGTCTCCATCGCGATGCCGTCGGTGGAGGTGCGGGTCGCGGCCTGGAACTGCGACACCTCGGCCGGGCCGTCGATCTTCGGCGGCGCGCTCTCGGTCAGGTCCACGTTGCCGGCGTCCTGCGCGGCCGCCTTGGCCCCGAACGCCATCTCCTGGAACGGGTTCTGCGAAGTGGTGGAGTAGATGAAGGCGAGGTGCACGCGGCCGCCCTTGCCATGGCCGCTGGTCGACGAACTGCACGCGACGGTCGCGCTGAGGACGGTGGCGAGCACGCCGCAATTGCGGAGCACCTGCCGGGAACGCCGGGACGACAGCATTATTGACCTCCCTGGAAGACTATGACAATCCGAGTTCTGATTTCCTTGCCTTGCGCCGGCTCCGCAGCAGGCTGTCCACCGCGACCGCGAGCAGGACGACTATTCCGCTGGCGAACGAGCTCCAGTTCGCCGGAATGTTGAAGTACACCAATCCGCTCGACACGACGCTGAGCAGAATGGCACCGATCACCGCGCCGACGACGGTCGCGCTGCCGCCGCGCAGCGGGGTTCCGCCGATCACCGCGGCGGCGATCGCCTGGAGCTCGAAACCCGTGCCGACATTGGGGTCGCCACTGGTGAAGAACGCCAGACCGAGCACGCCGGCCAGCCCGCACAGCGCGCCGACCAGCACCAGCACCTTCACCCGGGTCCACGGCTGAGAAATGCCGGAGAACTGGGCCGCTTCAGGATTCGAGCCGATCGACCGCACTCGATAGCCGAAGGGCGTCAAGCGCAGGACGACGGTCAACGCCGCGGTCACCGCGATCAATATCCAGACACTTATCGGCAGGCCGAGGAACTTGCCGGCGAGAGTGTCGAAGAAAGAGTTGTTCAGCGGCAGACCGTTCACTTGCTGCCCGCCGGACAATGCCAGTGCCAGACCCCGATAGATCTGCATCGAGGCCAAGGTCGCGACGATCGCCGGGATCGCGATGAATTGCACGATCAGGGCGTTGACCAAGCCCATGGCGGCGCCGATGACGATCCCGGCCAGGCCGGCCAGCCACGGGTTGATCCCGGACCGGATCAGCAGCGCGGTCGAGATCAGCGACAGCCCGAAGTTCGCGCCCACGGACAGGTCGATCTCGCGCATGGACAACAGGAAAGCCATACCGCTGGCCAGCAAGGCGACATAAACAGAACTCTGAAGCATGTCGCGCAGCTGGCCCGCGTTGAAGAAATTGGGGTGCAGCGCGCCGATCAAGACGATCAGGGCGATCGTCGCGATCAACACACTGTTCGATTCGGCTTGGAAAAGTCTTCGCAACTGCGGTGGCACTCCGCGGGCGGGAGCGGTCATCGGCTGGTGCTTGCTCTTGTCCGCCGATTCGGCCTGGTCGGTCTGGTTCGCGGTCACAATACGGTCACCTGGCCTCTGCGTCGTTCTCGTGAGGACAGTCTGCTCAGGTGTGGTCTGAATCACTTGTCTGTGCGTACACAGCTCTTGTCCGCGCGGACACGACCGAGGTTCAGGACAATGGATTCAGAAGTGCCGAATGACCGGTTTTCGGGAACGACGAATAAAGGGTCAGCGCGGAGGAATCAGAATCGATCCGCGATGCGACCCTTGCAGGTGTGGACGGGGAAGCGGTCCCGGCGGGTGAACACGGCGATGCTTACGACGCTTGAGGGATCGCGTCAGTGGTACCGCTGTGCTCTGCTATTCCGCAGTGGGATGATCCGTCCCTTTGTTTCGCTTGTTCCGTGCGATTTCGGTCATGTTGCGATACTCGCGGGGCGGCATGCCGTAGGCGTTCTTGAACAGCTTGCTGAAATGCGCCGCGTCGACGAAGCCCCACCGGGCGGCGACCTCGCTGACCGCCGGAGCGGCCTCGGCCGGCGCGGTCAGGTCGTGGCGGCAGTGCTCCAGCCGCCGGGCCCGGATCCAGCGGGACGCGGTGGTGCCCTCGGCGCGGAACACCTTGTGCAGGTAACCGATGGAGACGTGCACCGCGGCGGCGATGTCGGTGGGGGAGAGGTCCGCGTCCGCCAAGTGCTCCTCGGCGAACGCCTGCATCCGCAGCAGCAGGGCCCGTTGTCCGGCCACGGGGTCGGCCGGACCGGTGCCGAGCTGATCGGCCAGGGCCGAGTTCACCAGGCCCAGCACGCTGTCCGCCAGGCGGATCGCCTGCGTCGCGGAGGTGTCGGCGACCGCTGAGGGCAGGCCGTTCAGCGTCGCGCCGAGCAACGCCGGCACGCCGTGCGCGCCGGGGATCCGGATCGCGGTCAGATCGGCGACGCGATCGGCCGGCAGCCGCAGGGCGTGCCGGGGGAAGGTCAGCGTCAGCATCCGGCAGCCGTCCTCGGCCAGGACCGACGACGGCCGGGCGGTGTCGTGCAGTGCCAGGTCGAACGGGTCGAGCCGGGCCTGCCGGCCGTGCTGCTCCACGACGCAGCGCCCCCGCACCGGCATGGTCAGCAGGTAGTGCGGGGCGGCGGTGTGCCGGGCGCCGAGGCGCGGGGCGCGGTGCTCCTGGCGGGTGTCCGCGCGGACCTCGGCGACGACCAGCTCGCCGAGCTCCAGCGTGCGGATCCGGCCGTCGAACCGGTCGGGCTCCCCGAGCGTGAGGACGGGTGGGGACACCGGAACGTCACGACGTCGAACCAGCGTGGTCATGCCTCCATGCTGCCCGGCCGGGAACGCGGTGTACGCGCACGGGCGCTGATTGTGCCGTCCTGGACAACCGGCCGTGCGGTCTGAGGCAAGAACTGGTTGCTCAGCGCCTACCAGTGGTAGTGCGGGCTCTGATACGCCTTCGCCGCGCGACGCCGGCTCCCGTTACCGCGAAGCTACTACTTGACGAGCAGACTGTATACGATACCGTAAATCTTGCGTCCGGCTTCGAGCATCGGCCAGGGGAGGACTCATGCCGGCAGCGGTGGACGACGTGCGGACGGCGAGACGGTTCGACGGATTCCGGGACCTGGTCTCCCACACGTTCGCACCGCTGCGCGTCGAGACGGCGGCACCCGGGCCGTTCGAAGGCCGGCTGCGCACCGTCGACCTCGGCGCGATCCGGGTCTGCCAGGTGAGCGCGACGCCGCACGAGGTCTTCCGCACGCCCGCGCTGATCGCCAGCTCGGACCCGGAGTGCTACAAGGTCGGGCTCCAGCTGCGCGGGCCGTGCCTGTTCACCCAGGGCGAGCGGGAAGCCGTCCTCAAACCGGGCGACTTCACGATCTACGAGACCGGTCGGCCTTATGCAATGCGTTTCGACCAGCCGTACCAGCAGCTGGTGCTGATGCTTCCGCGGTCGATGTTCCGCTTGCCGGGCAACCGGATCAGGGAGATCAGCGGCCGTCGGGTGTCCGGTGCGCAGGGCGTGGGCGCGGTGTTCTCGGCGTTGCTGCGCAAGCTGTCGGAACAGTTCGACGCCTTCAGCGGCTCGGGCGACGCCCGCCTCGCCGACAACATCCTGGACCTGCTGGCCACGGTCTACGCCGAGGATCCGGACGCGCCGGCCGTCGAGCGGCGACCGCTCCTGCTGACGATCCTGTCCTACATCGAGTGCCATCTCTCCGAACCCGACCTCACTCCGGACCGGATAGCGGCCGCGCACTACATCTCGACCCGCTACCTGCACAAGCTGTTCCACGAGGAGCAGACCACGGTCGCCGGCTGGATCCGGGAGCGGCGGCTGGCGCATTGCCGCCACGATCTGCGCGACCGGTCGCAGGCCAACCGCCCGGTGAGCGTGATCGCGGCTGGTTGGGGCTTCGCCGAACCGGCGCACTTCAGCAGGGTGTTCCGTGCCGCGTACGGGACGACGCCGAACGCGTATCGCAATGCTTAGACGCCGAACGCATATCACAGCATCTTGATACTCGGCGTGGGCGACTCATGTCCGGCGCCTCGGTTCTAATCGTGGCTCTTGGCCTTCTGTCGCGCGTAGTAAGCGCGGGCGCGGTTGCGATCGCCGCAGTCCTTGGTGTTGCACCAGCGGCGGTTCCGGCGCGGCGACGTGTCGAGGTAGACCCAGCCGCATTTGCGGTCTTCGCATTGGTGGAGGCGGTCCAGGTCGTCGCGCTGGGCCAGCGCCAGCAGGCCGCGGACGATGCGGTCGCGGGGCAGGCGCAGGTCGGTCTCCCGGTCCTGCCATTGCCAGCGGCCGTCGGTGTGGACCAGATCCGCCGCGGCGATCGCTGAGCGGTACATCGTCGCCAGGGCCGCGGCGGCTTCGGTGTCGTCCTCGAAGACGGCCGCGTAGAACTGCTCGCGCGCCTCGACGACCTGTCGCCGTTCCTGTTCGGCCCGGGCGTCGTCCTGGTCGGCCAGACCGCGCAGGGCCTCCGCCTCGGCAGCCGTGACCAGGTCGGACTCCGCGCACCAGTCGACGACGTCGGCGAACGACCCCAGCCGTTCGGCGCGCTCGTCGCCGCCGAGCCGCCAGTCGACGGTGTTGACCAGATCGAGCATGCGGTCGCCGGCGATGTGGCCGAACTTCACGACGACTCCTCTCATGGATGAAGTGATTATTGCATGTGAGAGGTTGGCGCTGGCATGCTTCATGGGCAATCGACGCGATACCCATGAGGAACAGATCCGGGAGGCCGATCGTGCCAGCTGTGTCCCCCCGCCGGGCGTTCGCCGCGCTGTGGGCGTCCCAGGCGTCCTCGAACCTCGCCGACGGGCTGCTGGCGGCCGCGGCGCCGCTGCTGGTCGCCACCCTGAGCCGGGACCCGCTGGTGGTGGCGGGCATGACGGTGGTGCAGTTCCTGCCCTGGCTGATCGCGACGCTGCCGGCCGGCGCGCTGGCCGACCGGCTGGACCGGCGCCGGATCCTCACGGCCGGCAACTGGCTGCGCGCCGCGGGATTCGCGCTGCTCGCGCTGTCCCTGGCGAACGGATGGCGGCACGTCGCGCTGCTCTACGCGGCCGTGTTCCTGGCCGGCTGCGCCGAGACCCTGGTCGACAACGCCGCGCTGACGATTCCGCCCCGGCTCCTGCCGCGCGAGCGCCTGGAGCGGGCCAACGGCCGCCTGTTCGCGACCCAGTCGGTGATCAACACCTTCGTGGGCCCGCCCGCCGGGGCGGCGCTGTTCGCGGTGGCGGCCTCCGCCGCCTTCTACACCGGCGCCGCCGCCTTCGCGCTGGCCGGGCTGGCCGCGTTCGTGCTGCCGGCGCTGCGCCCCACGAGCGAGGAGCAGGAACGGCGCCACTCGACGCCGACCACCATCCGCCAGGACATCCGGTCCGGCTGGACCCACTTCTGGCGCCACGGCCTGCTGCGCCGCGTCGCCTTCATCTCCGCCGCGATCAACTTCTTCAGCTCCGCCACCGGCGGCCTGCTCGTGCTGCTGGTCACCGGCCCGTACGGGATACCGGCGTCGCGGTACGGGCTGTTCATCGCGGTGCCCGCCGCCGGGGCGATCGTCGGCTCGCTGCTGGCCGAACACGTCGTGCCCCGGATCGGCGGCGGGGTGACCACCTGGCTGGCCGCGCTGGTCCCGGCGGGCAGCTATGCCGTGCTCGGTCTGGGGCACAGCACTCTGCTCGCGCTGGTCGCGATGTTCTTCGCGGCGGTGGCCGGCTCGCTGAACCAGATCGTCGTCAGCACCCTGCGTCAGGCGGCGGTCCCCGACGAGCTCCTCGGCCGCGTGACCGCCGCCTACCGGCTGGTCGTGCTGGGCGTCGTCCCGCTCGGCGCCCTGGCCGGCGGCCTGGTCGGCAGCCGCTTCGGGATCCGGGCCCCCTTCGTCGCGGCCGCCGTCGGACTCGTCCTCGCCGCGCTGCTGCTCGCGTCGCGGATCACCGCCCAGGCCCTGCGCGACGCTGAGCTGCCGACTGGTTCAATGCAGCCATGCGTATCTCGCGAATCCGCGCCTTCGCCCACCGCGATCTCAGAGGCCTGCTCAACGGCGGCGGTGGGCGGCGGGACGTCCTGATCCTGGACCACATCGAGCAGGTGGCCGCGCTGGTGGCGGAACGGACCGGCGGCGACGCCGAGATGGTCGCGGGCGTGTATGTCTATGGTCTGGTTCGCTGCGGGACGTGGAAGCCCGATCTGCTCGCGGCGGCCGGGTTCGCGCCGCGGCTGATCCTGATCGCGGAGGCGACCCGTCTGCACCCGAGTACGCACCACCGTTTTCCGGCGGCCGTGGTCGCGAAGGCCGTTCTGATCAAGGAATGTATAGACGTGGTGGGCGGCTATCCGGCGCCCACTCCGCAGCGGCGGGCCGAGAACCGGGTCCGGGCCGACCGGCCCAGGCTGGTCGTGGCCGATGCCGAGCTGGTCGGGAAACTGATAGCGGATCTCGGTCATCCGGATGAGGAGACCCGGTTGTACGCGACCTACGCGCTGGCCTGGACGCGGTCGGCCGCGGCTGTCGAACCGCTGGTGGCCGCTTGGGAGCGGCTGCGGGCCTCGGACGATCCGGAGAACGCGAAATGGGAGATCGGTTCGGTGCGCCGCGCCCTGAGCAGATCGCTGGCCGCCGACACCCACCTGGCTCTGGCGTTGCGGTTGACCGACCACGAGGACCCCGGCGTGCGGTGGACGGCCGTCGAATTCCTGCGCACGGTCGACGATCCGGCGGCCCGGGCGGCGGCGGTCCGGCACGAACTCCAAGTGCTGCATCCGTACCTCGGACTGGCCGACACCGATCCGGCGCTCACTCGGCCGGAGGCGATCGGACGGCTGGTCGAGCTGCTGACCGGGAAGCCGGACAATTTGCGGGTCATCGAAGCGATGGAACGTATCGGGGACCGGACTTGCCTGTCGGCGCTGACCAAGTCGCTGGGCTGGAAGGTCGCGGGCTCGGTCCAGACCCGGGCCGACGAGGCGATCCGGGCCATCGGCGGCACCGACGCGCTGGGTCGGGCCGCGCTGGCCGTCGTCCGGGATCCGGAGGCCGACCCCACGCGGGCCGCGTATCTGGTCGGGCAGCTGGGACTGACCGAAGCCATACCGGATCTTCTGGCCATTCTGCGAAAAGGCCGCGCGGGATGGAGCACGGCCGCCGCGGTGCTGGCGGCGTTCGGCGTCGTGGAGGCCGCGCCCCGCATCGGCGAGATCCTCGGGCGGATCTTGCATCAGTCGTCGAAGATACAGTCGCCGCTGATCCGCTACCTGATCCGGCTCGGCCCGGAGCCCGCTGTGGACGTGCTCATCACCGCCGCGCGGACCTCGCGGGACAAGGAACGCGACCTCGCGATGGATGCCTTGGCGCGGTGCACTGATCCCCGGGCTGTCGAACTCGTGGTGAGCGCGATTTTCCATGACGTGATCCGGATGGCGCTGGTCCGGCCGTTGGCCGAGCGGGGAGACCCGCGAGTCGTCGACGCGTTGATCCATGTGGTGAACACGTCGAAGGACCGCCGGATCCGGGAGGTGGCGACGCGGGGGATCCAGCGCGCCGCGCAGGTCGATCAGCAGGCGGTCGATGATCTGATGCAGCGTTTCCACTACGGACGCGGGCCGCGGACTGCGGTGGCGTGGCTGGAAGGGCATCGCGCGACGCCTCGCACGGGGCAGTATCCGCTGAGTGCGCTGTCGCAGGCATGCAAGGACCTTGATGAGCGGGTTCGTGCGCAGGCGGTGAAGTCGTTGGCCCTGATCGGCACGCCGCGGGCTTTCAATCTCCTTCGCACTCTGGAGGACGATCCGAGCCGCCATGTCAGAGCGTGTGTCGCCGGGGCGCTGCTGGCTGAGGCTGCGGCTGAATCTGGGGCTGGGGCTGGGGCTGGGCCTGAGTCCGGGGCTGAGTCTGCGGGCTGACCAAGGCATTGTCGTAGGCGGCGATGACCAGCTGAGCCCGGTCGCGCACTTCGAGCTTCATCAGCAGCCGGCCGATGTGCGTCTTCACCGTGGACAAGCTGATGTGCAGCTGCCCGGCGATCTCCGCGTTGGACAGCCCGCGGCCGATCAGCGTGAGGACCTCCCGCTCGCGATCGGTGGTGTCGGTGAGCGCGACGGGCGGACGGCGGTCGGGATCCGGGCGGCGGGTGAACTCCTCGATCAGGCGGCGGGTGGCGCTCGGCGCGAGGAGCGCCTCGCCGGCCGCCACCACCCGGATCGCGGCCAGCAGGTCCGGCGGCGGGGTGTCCTTGAGCAGGAAGCCGCTGGCCCCGGCGTGCAGCGCGGCGAAGACGTACTCGTCGACGTCGAAGGTGGTCAGGATCAGGATCCTGACATCGGCGGTCGCCGGCTCGGCGGTGATCCGCCGGGTGGCCTCGATGCCGTCCATGAACGGCATGCGGACGTCCATCAGCACGACATCCGGCTGATGCGCGCGAGCCGCTGTCACCGCTTCGGCACCGGTCCCGGCCTCGCCGACCGCCGTCAGATCGGGCGCGGATTCGACCAGGAGGCGGAAGCTGCCGCGGACCAGGGCTTGGTCGTCGGCGACCAGGACGCGGATCATCGGGGCTCCGGGGGGTGGGGCTGGGACAGGGAGTCGGGCTGGGATAGCGAGTCGGGCTGGGGCAGCGAGTCGGGCCGGGCCAGCGGGAAGACGGCGGCGACCCGGAAGCCCGGCCGCCCGTCGGACGGCGGCTCCGCGTCGACCCGGCCACCGTACATCTGGACGCGTTCGCGCATGCCGACGAGGCCGTGGCCGGTGGTGCCGTTGGTGTCGTGCGCGCCGGATCCGCTGTCGACAATGGTCAGGCATAGCCCAGATTCCTGATATTCGATGTCGACGTCGCAGGTCCCCGCGCCCGAGTGCTTGATGACGTTCGTGACCGCTTCCTGCACCACGCGGTAGGCCGCCAGGTCCAGCCCGGCCGGGACGGCCCGCCGGGTCCCGCGCACGGTCAGCTCGACCTGGACGCCGGCGTCGGCCGCCCGCCTGATCAGCTCACTGATGTCGGCCAGCCCGGGTGCCGGGGCCAGCCCTTCGTCGTCGCGCAGTACCCCGAGCAGCGCCCGCATCTCCCGCAGGGCGCCGCGGCTGGTCTCCTGGATCGAGGCCAGCGCGCGCACCGCCTCCTCCGGCTGCTCGGCGGCGACGTAGTTGGCGACGCCGGCTTGCACCGCTATGACGCTCATCGCGTGCGCCACCACGTCGTGCAGCTCACGGGCGATCTCCAGCCGCTCCTCGCTCTGGACCCGGCGGGCCTGCTCGATCAGCTGGTTCGCCGCCTCCTGGACCTCGCGTTCCCGCAGCCGGCGCTCGGCGGCGGCGTAGGCGCGCTGCTGGCTGACCGCGTAGCCGATGGCCCAGGCAGTGGCGATGCAGGCGATGCTGATCACCCGCGCCGGGACCGGGTTGCCGTTCATGGGCGGCGCGGGCGGACAAGCCACGATCAGCACGCCGAGCGCGGTCACCGCGAGGCTGCCGAGGAGCAGCCGCAACGCCTCCCGCCGCTCGTATCGCAGAGGGATGAGGTACATGACGTAGGCCGTGGCGAGCGCCGGTGCCGGCTCGGTGCTCCGTGCGAGGACCAGCGTCCCGGCCACCGTCATGACCGCCAGCACGGCCCGGGGCCGGACCCGGCGCCACCCGGCGGGCAGGATCGACGCGGCGACGATCACGGCGTCGACCGGCGGCGGGCCGTGCATCCCGGCGAGCTCCCGCCAACCGAGCGTGGCCACCACCGCCAGCATCGCCACCACGACCCAGTCGAGCGCGATCCAGTGCCGCGGTCGCAGACGCGTCAGCAGCGGCGGGCCCGCGGAGTCGGTCATGTCCGCACCCTAACCGCGCAGGTCCTCGGCCCGCGTCAGACCGTGGTCCGACACCGGCGTCGCACCACGGTGCACCACCGTGCCGCCGACCGTGTCCCCGGGGCCGACGCCCCGACCGCCGCCCGACGGCGACCGTGGGGCCATGACCGAAACCACCCCTCCTGTGCTGGAAGCCCGGGGCCTGGGCAAGCGCTACCGGACCCGCCGAGCCCTGGCCGACTGCACCCTGACCGTCCCACCCGGCCGCGTGGTGGGCCTGGTCGGCCCCAACGGCGCCGGCAAGTCCACCCTCCTCAACCTGGCCGTCGGCCTACTACGCCCCACCGAGGGCCGGATCAGCGTGTTCGGCGCACCACCCGCCGCGACCCCCGCACAGATGGCACGAGTCGGCTTCGTGGCCCAGGACGCTCCCGTCTACGCGAACCTGACGGTCGCGGACCACCTTCAGCTCGGCGCGCGACTGAATCCGGGATGGGACGCGGCATTCGCGTCCGCGCGGATCGCCGCCGCAGGGCTGCCGATGAAGGCGAAGGCACGCACACTGTCGGGCGGTCAGCGGGCGCAGCTGGCGCTGACGGTGGCCGTGGCCAAGCGCCCCAGCCTGCTGATTCTCGACGAGCCGGTCGCCGCGCTGGATCCGCTGGCGCGGCGTGAGTTTTTGGACAGCTTGGCGGAGGCTGTCGCGGGCGGTGGTGTCGATGGTGCTGGCGGCGGTGCCGAGGGTGCTGGCGGCGGCGCGAACGGTCATGGCGGCAGTGGCGACGGTCCTGGCAGTGATGCCGAGGGCGCTGGCGGCGGTGCTGGCGGTGCTGTCGGTCATGCCGAGGGCGCGGGCGGTCGCGCCAACGGTCATGGCAGCGGTGCCGATGGTACTGGCGGCGGTGCTGATGGTGCTGTCGATCATGCTGAGGGTGCAGGCGGTCGCGCCAACGTATCTGGTGGCGGTGCTGATGGTGCTGGTGCCGACAGGCATGCCGATGGTGCAGGCGGTCGCGCCAATGATTATGGCGGCGGTGCTGGTGTCGGCCAGGTCGGTCGCAGTCAGGTCGGTTGCAGTCAGGTCGGCAGCAGCCAGGTCGGCGGCGCCGGAACCACCCGCATGACCGTCGTGCTGTCCTCGCACCTGGTGTCCGACCTGGAGCGGGTCTGCGATCACCTGATCATCCTGACCGCGGCGCGGATCCAGGCGGCCGGTGCGGTGACCGAGCTGCTCGCGGCGCATCGTGCGGTGGCCGGTCCGGCGGCGACCGTCGAGGACATGGTGCTCGCTGCCTTGGCCGAAGGCGGTGCCCGATGATCTGGCTCGCCTGGCGTCAGTTCCGGGTCGCCGCGTTCGCGATGGCTCTCCTGGCCGTCGCCGTCCTCGGGACGCTCGTGCTCACCGGCCCGCACATCGCGCACCTCTACTCGGTCAGCGGCCTCAACCACTGCGTATCGCCGGACGCCTGTTCCCAAGCCCGCGACGCCTTCTTCGGCGCCATCAAGTCCGACGGCTCGACACCGGTCGTCTATTTCGCCCTCATCGCAGTGCTCTACCTCCTTCCGGCGCTGCTCGGCCTGTTCTGGGGCGCCCCGCTCCTCGCCCGCGAGAGTGAGGCCGGCACTTTCCGGCTGGTCTGGACGCAGAGCGTCACCCGCCGCCGCTGGCTCGCCGTCAAACTCTCGGTCGGCACCGCCGCCGCGATCGTCCTCACTACCGCGCTGTCCTGGGGCATCACCTGGTGGTCCAGCCCCATCGACCGGGCGGCGCAACTTCCCGGCGGCCAGGACGACGCGCTGCCCAACCACTTCAACCCGGTGGTCTTCGGCGCCCGGGGCGTTGTACCGGTGGCCATCGCAGTGTTCGGATTCCTCGTCGGCGTCACCGCCGGCCTGCTCCTGCGCCGCACCCTCCCCGCCGTCGCCGCGACCCTCGCGATCCTGGCGACGGTCCAGGCAACGGTCCCGATGGCCGTGCGCCAGAACTACGCGACCCCCGACCGCACCACTGTGCCGCTCGTCGTCCAATCCCGGCCCGGCCTGCAACTCCAGATCGTGGACTCCAGACTCACAGTCCGCATGCCGGTGGACCTTCCCGGCGCCTGGGTCACCTCCGTGAACCTCGTCGACGCCACCGGCACCCCCTTCCACGGCCTCGCCCCGCAGGCTTGCGAAGGCATGTTGGAAAGCCCTGACTCATGCTTCGCCGCAATCAACGCTCTGCATTTGCGACAAGCTGCCGAGTACCAGCCGGGGGACCGGTTCGGACGCTTCCAAGGTGAGGAGGCGGCGCTGTATGCGCTGCTGAGCATTGTGCTTGCCGGGCTGTGCTTCTATCGGATCCGGCGAATGGTGCCGGCGTAATGGTCGCGATGTCGTGAGCTATTGCCGGGAGAAGTGGCAGTATCTCTCGTGGTCCACGTGTCCGATCTGAGCCGCGAGGCCGAACCTCCCCTTCACCTGGGCGAGCTTCAGCGACTCGAAGGTCGAATCGGCGGCGACCTCCACTGCGGGCGGATCAGTGACCGAAGTCCAGCCCGCGCCCTTGTACAAGTTCCACCGGGCGGTCCCCGAATACTGCGCGACGAGGTCGCCCCGCAGCGGGAAGCCCGCGACCTGGGCGGATCCGTCCGGCTGGAGCCGCATCGTCGCACCGCAGTCGGAGGTCCAGCTGCCCTGGATCTCCGACTCCGAGACCGGTTTCCCGTAAGCGTGGTAGTCGTCCCCGCCTCCGCAGGCGGCGATCGCGGCCACGACAATCACCGACATCGCCAAGGCTCGCGAATACCTGATGCTTGCCCACCCCTTCACCGGCCCCATCATTTCGTCCCATCAATCAGCCCTGATATACAGACACTGCCGCGAGAGTGTGGGTACACCCTCGCGGCAGTGCGGGAAACCTGTTCGGCTACTTATTTATCGCAGCCTCCCGCGAATGAGAAAGTCTGCGTGAAGTTGAAGGTCTGATCCTTCTCGGACATCGAGCCGAGCGGGAACATCGCGTTGAAGCCGGGGGTGAATCCGTGCTGCCAAAAGCTGGTGTACCCGATGACCGGCGGCCGGGCGGCGGAGGTCGCCGTCGACGCGTTCGAGGTCGTGAAGTTGACAGTCGCCGTCGACGACTGGCGGTCTATTCCGATGACCTTCCAGTCCATGGTGTAGGAGCCCAGGTACGCCACGGTCGAGTTGTCGGTGAAGTCTGTCTTTAGCTTGCCGAAGCTGCTGAAGAGGTTGCCGCCGAGTGAATGGTTCGCTTTGTCAGCATAGCCCACGCCGATCGCGCCGCTGGCGATCTGGCACGCGATCTGGTTCTTGACGCCGATCATCACCTTGCTGTTGGAGAGCTGTTTGGTCGGGCCGTCCCCGTCGCCGAAGGTTTCGCTCTGAGGGCCGACCCCGAACAGCCAGTTGTAGCCGAGTTCCCATCCGTTTTCCGGCTTGTTGAAAGCTCCGTAGCCGGTCAAATGGTTCAGGACTCCGAGGCCCAGACCGTCGACCTTGAACTGAAGCGTCCTGAAGGACAGGACGGCACCGAAGAAAGCTCCCACCCCGGTGCCGTAGGCGTCGTCGGCGATGGCGCTGAACGTGCCGCCGCCACCACCCGTTCCCGCCTCGTAGGAGGCGATTTTGTTCTGTGTCGAGGTCTTGGTGGGATCGCCGATCATCTTGCCGTACCAGTTGTTCGGAATATCGCCCCGGTAGATGGCGAGCGCGGCCTGGCACCTGCTGTCGCAGGTGTTCACCGGCTGAGCGGCCGCGGGCTCGTCGTACTCGCCGCCCATGCAGGTGCGCTTGGCGAAGCCCTGCAGGCCGGCGCACGGTGCGGGCGGGGTGAATCGCGGCGGAGGAGCGGTGTTGCCGTCGTCGTCGGTGGCGCGCAGGCCGCTTGGGTCGCTGTTGCTGACCGGATCGTTGCCCGCGTAGGAGTAGCCGCCCATCGACTGGGCGTTGGTCGACTGGAACACCGGGTCGGAGGAGACGAACCGGCCGGTCGCCGGGTCGTACTTGCGGGCGCCGACGTCGACGAGCGAGGTCGACGCGTCGGTGGTTTTGCCGAGGAAGGTGTGGTCGTCGACCCAGGCCGGGCTGGTGGTCTGGTTGATCGGGGTGCCGCGGCTGTCGCCGAAGGGCTTGGTGTAGCGGCGGGCCACGATCTTGCCGGTGGCGGCGTTGACGGTGGTGCCGCCGGTGCCCTGGTTGTTGCTGACCTCGTAGGTGGTGGTGCCGTCGCTGGTGACGACGATCTCCGGTGCTCCGGGGTAGCTGTAGTAGCGGGTGGTCGTGACCTTGGGCCCGGCCAGGTGGACCTCCACGCTGCCCAGGTAGAGAGTGGTGCCCGCGGTGGTGCCGCCGGTGTCGCGCCGGACGAGTTGGTTGCCGTCGGCGTCGTAGAGGTAGTCCGCCGTCGTGCCGTTGTTGTTGTCGACGTGCTTGAGGCGGCCTTCGGCGTCCCAGGTGAGCTGCTGGCCCAGCACGGTGCCGTTGGGTCGCAGGGTGCTGTTGCCGGCGCCGTCGTAGGCGTAGTTGTCGGTGGCTCCGCCGGTTTTGGTGATCTGACTCAGCAGGTGCGGGCCGGTGCCGGGGTTGGTGGCGCCGCCGGTGTTGACCGTACCCGGCGCGGCGTAGCTGGAGGTGCGGGTGATGTTGTTGGTGGTCACCCCGGTGGGGTCGTGATCGGTGACCGAGGTGCGGTTGCCGGTTTGGGCGTCGGTGCCGTTGTAGGTGTAGGACTGCCAGTACCGGGCCGGGCCGCCGATCTGTGTGGTGGAGCTGGCATCGGTCGGCGGGTTGTTGGCGGTGGAGGAGGCGCAGGAGCCCAGGGCGCCGGTGGCGGTGGTGGGGCTGTTGGGGTTGGTGGTCGCCGACGGCGACTGGTCACCGGAATCGGACCAGGCATTGGTCAGGCGGCTGGCGTAGTCGTAGGTGTAGCACTGGATGTCCCGCTGCGCCGGACCGGGGTTGTAGGACCCTGACACCGACCAGTTCTGGAGGTCCGCCGTGGAGGTCAGGCGGCCCGCAGCGTCGTAGGCGTAGGAGACTTCGTCGATGCTGTAGGTGTTCAGCTGCGTCGGGTTGACTGTGCTCTGACCGGCGGTGGTGTCGACGAACGTGTTGGTGACGCGGCCGGTGGCGGCGTCGAACAGGTTCTGCTCGACGATCTGGAACGGGTAGTCGCCCAGCGTCCGCGACAGGATCTTCCCGTCCCGGTCGTAGACGGTGTTGGCGAGGTAGTCCCCGTCGCCGCCGGTAAAAAGCAGGAGGCCGTAGCGGTTGTAGGAGTTGTAGATCGTCTCCGGCCCGATTCCGGCATTGGGAACGGCCGGGGTGTCGATGTGGTCGAGCAAGCCGGTCATCGCCGTGTAGTAGTTGTTGGTCTGGTAGGTCCCGGCCAGCGCGCCTTCGCTGCTCGGGATCGTGACCTTGGCCCCCAGCGGCCGGTAGTCGGTGTCGTAGCCGGTAACCTGCTGCTGGTAGGCGTTGCCGCCGGCACCGCCCACGTACCGGGTTGAGGCGTCGGTCTGCCCCTTGTTCCCGGCCGGGTCGAAGGTCCACTTGGCCAGCTGCGCGGATCCGGAGTTGACCGCGGCGGTCCAGACGCTCGGCAGGGTGCTGCGATCGGTGACGGTGCCGCCGTCGAACTTGCCCGTCTTGCGGCCGAGCGCGTCATAGCTGTACGCGAGTACGCGTCCGCGGCCGTCGGCGGTGGCCAGCAGCAGGCCGGCGTCGTCGGAGTAGGTGGTGCTCGCCCCGGTGTCCGGGTCGTTCGTCGTCACCCGGTGCCCGAGCAGGTCCGACACCGTGGTGGTCCAGGTGTCCGAGTTGGTGGCGTCGGTGACGGTGGTCGTCTTGCCCTCGTTGCCTCCGAGGTTGTAGGTGAGCCCGTACTTGATGATGTCGGCGTCGCCGGCGTTGCCGGTCGGGTTCAACGGGCTGTTCTTGTAGGTCCACACCGCGGTGGTCCGGCCGCGGACGTCGGTGAACGTCGAGGTCGCCGACGCCGGACCGGTACCGCCGGTGCCGGACGGGCCGGTCGCGTCGATGCGGTCCAGCCCCGGGTAGGAGGTGGTGGTGACGGAGCCGGGAACGGTGGATCCGTTGTGCTTCTGCGTGACCGTCACCGGACGGGACATGCCGTTGAAGGTGGTGACCGTCTGCGCCGGCAGGTTGTCGTTCCAGGACGCCCACACCCCGGTCGTCGTCGAGGCTCCCTGGTCGTAGTACGGCAGGTTCGTCTCCATGACCCGGCCGAGGGTGTCGAAGCGGGTGTTGACGATCATCCGGCCGGTCGACTCGTCCTGCGGCGGCGACTGGGTCTGCACCACCTCGCCGAAGCCGTCGACGATGCTGTAGGTGACCGCGTAGCTGCCGTCCTCCAACAGCGTCTTGGTCGCCGAGTATCCGTTGGGCTGCGCGGGCTGCGACGGGGTGGCCAGGTGCGGGGTGGTCCCGTTCAGCTGGTAGTCGAAGCCGAGGTTCGGCGAGCCCTGGTGCGAGGACCACGGCCGGTCCGGCTTCCACACGCCCTTCAGCCGCCCCAACCCGTCGAACATCTCGGTGGTGAGGTGCCCGTTGGCGTCGGTGGACGTCTCCGGTATGCCACGGCCCTGATCCAGCGTCGTCGTGGTGGCCCAGCCCAGGGTGTTGGTCACCTTGTACCCGGTGGGCAGGGCGCCGCCGGTCGGTGCGTAGTCGGTGCGGGTGGTGTGCTGGTCGGCGTCGGTGGCCGAGACGATGCGGCCGTAGCTGCCGTCGAAGACACCCGAGGTGGAGCTCCAGGTCTCGGTGCTCGCGTCGCCGGTGATGTCCTTCGCGGTCTTCACCGTGGTGGGATCGCCGACCCCCGGCAGCGCGCCGGGCGTCGGGGAGTTGTCGTACAGCGTGACCGAGTCGGACACCAGATTCGCCTTGGTGTAGGCCACGTCGTAGCTGCACGGCCCCAGCACCGTCGCGGTGTCCGACTCGTAATTGGACCGCTGCGCGTTCGAGGGCTGCGAGGCGTACTTGGAGATGGTGCACAGTTCCTGCACCGTGCCGTCGCCCTTGTCGTCGGACATGATCAGCCGGCCGTTGCCGCCGGGGGTGCCGGCGGTCCAGTTCGGCAGGGTGTTGTCGTAGCTGTAGTCCACCTCGCTGCGCCGGATTCCCGTGCTGACCTTCTGGTAGCTCACCGACTTCGCCAGATGGCCGAAGTGCGCCCGCTGCATGGGGAGTCCGGTGCCCCGGTTGTGCACGGCGGTGACCATGGCGCCCCATCGCGGATCGCTGCTGGTCGGGTCGACCGGCACGCTCACCACGTCGGACACCACGGTGCCGCTGGTCGCCGAGGCGTAGGTCTGGACTTCCAGGACCTGTCCGGCCAGCGAGTTGTCGTCGCGCAGACCCGGGTCTCCGGAGTGGAACGCGTCACCGTGGCCGTCGACGACCCAGACGTTCTTGTTGGCGTCCTGGAACGGATAGCTGGCGTTGCCGTCCTGGTCCATGCCGCGGAAGTAGGTGGTGACGGTCTTGGTGTTGCTGCCGTCGGCCTCGTTGCCCGCCACGATCTGGACCTGTGCGTACCCGCGGAACTGGTCGAAGGTGCGGTACTGGGCCTCGGTCTGCTCGGAGTCGTTGGTGTGCCACACCGGTGTGCCCAGGTAGGAGTAGTCCACCTGGCGCATCGGTGCCAGGAGTGTGTCGTCGTACCGGGTCACCGAGGTCACCGTGTACTTGTTGAACCAGTCCAGAACCGGTGCGGTCCCGCCGGGGATGGTCCAGTACTCCGGATAGCACCGCGTCGAGTTCGCGGTGATGGCCGGCGCGGTCGAACCCGGGCACAGGGTGCTGGGATCGGCATAGCTGACGTCGACCTCTGATCCGGAGGTGTCGGTGATCGCGTCCATCCGCAGCCGGTTGTAGTCGGAGGCGTTGTTGGTGGCGTTGAACGAGTGGGTCGCGGCCCGGTTCGGGAGGAACTGGCCGTAGGTGTAGACCGTCGGATCGTCGGTCTTGACGGTGGTGCCGTCCTGGTTCACGACGTAGCCGCTGTGCTTGATCCCGGCCAGCCACAGCGTCGGCTGGTTGCCCGAGGTGGAGGGGTCGGGGACGGCGTTGAACTGGTGCAGCAGCGTGTACACGTCCACCGGGCGGTAGGCCGAGCCGGTCCAGACGTTCGTGGCCACCGTGCTCAGACGCTCGGTGTTGAAGAACGAGGGCGACAGGTCGGTGCATTTCGCGCCGCCGGCCGTGCCGTCCTTGGTCCCGGCCGAGGTGCAGGCCAGGTCCCAAGGCGTGTCCACGAACGCCGGAGCGTTCGCGGCGTTGATGCCGGTCTGCGCGATGCCGCCGGCGACCGGCACGGTGCCGGCCGGGCAGCGGCTGTCGTGCCCGGCCTGGCTGGTGTCGCTGATGCAGCGGGCAGCCGGGGTGAAGACGGTGCTGACCGCGGGGTGCACGGCGGAGTTGTAGTAGTCCTCGGTGCGCCAGCCGTAGTCGATCTGAGTGAGGAATCCGCCGGCCTGGTACTCCGTCGGACTGCCGGCCGTCCCACGCAGGTAGAAGTTCTCCTCCCGGGCGTAGGTGTAGCGGGTCAGGTTGTGGTGCGGGTCCACCACGAAGTCCAGATTCCACCGCCATCCCGTCCGGCAGTTCGTGGCCACCGCGGTGGTCGGGTTCGCGCAGTTCGCGCCGCCGGGGCTGCCGGTGCCGAAGACCGGCAGGCCCCACGCCGAGTAGGTGACCGGCTCGGTCGAGCTGTTGGTGCCGTTGTCGGCCTGGGGGAGGCGGTTCGCGCCGAAGTAGTACTCCGTGCCGTCGGTCGTGGTCAGCTTCCAGTAGGCACCGCCGTCACCAGAGTTGCCGTTGGAGGCGCCGGTCAGCTGCTCCACCCGCGTGCCGTCGTCGCCGGCTATCCGCCAGACGCCCGTGGTGTCGTCGTGGACCAAGGTCCCGCTGTGGCCCGGGAGCGACAGGGTCGCGTTCGGGATGCCCCAGCACTGATCGCTGGAAGTGGGGAAGCCGGCTTTGGAGCACGGCTTGTAGGAACGCTCGATGAAGCCGGGGTTGTAGTCCCAGCCGTCGCCGGCCCACGAGCCCTGCGCGTTGGCGGCGGACGTACGGCCGTCGACGCTTCCGGAGTCGTAGGAGAGCCCCACGGTCGGGGTCAGACCGCCGAGCGCGGCAGGCATCGTCATTGGATACGAGTAGGTGAAGGTGCCGTTGCTGTTCCCGCTGTTCCACAGATCGGAGGACTTCAACGAGGTCGCGTCGTAGGTGCCGTTCATCCCCGAAGGGGTGGAACTGGCTGCCAGCACCATGGGCGCGGCCGTTCCCTGGGACGTGGCCGCACCCTGGGACGTCGCCGCAGCGGTTCCGGTCGGGGTGCCCGCCGGCACGTCGACGGTGGCGACGAGCTTGTGGTTCTCGCGGTCGTTGCGGAACGCGACCGGCGTCCGCGTGCGGCACGCCGGGTCGTCCGGCGTGGTCAGCGAGCAGGCCGGCAGGGCGAACAGCGCCAGCCGGTCGCCGAAGGCGCCGCCGTAGGCGTCGGCGAATCCGGAGTAGTCGAGCGCGACCGTGGCCGGTGCCGGGGCGGCACCGCCGTCCGCCCGGACCAGGGTGACGGCCATCCCGGCGATGCCCGCCCGCTGCGTGGCCGGGTGCGCCGCGACGCCCACGGTCACCTTCGCGGCGGGCGTCGCGGCCGCGACGGCTGAGGCCTTCGCCGCACGCTGACCCGTGGCTGTCTCGGCCGTCTCGGCCGTCTCGGCCGTGGCGGCCGGCACGCCGATGCTCACCGGCAGACCCGGAACCGCCGCCAGGCCGGCTCCGGCGTCGGTGGCCGCCCCGGCGGCCAGCGCCTTGGGCGAGACGGCCGCCGGCGACAGGTCCACCGTCGCGGTCGCGGCTGCCGGCCAGACGGGATCCGGGGCGTTGTAGCCCGGCAGGCTCTGCGGCCCCGATTGCTTCGTGGCCGGCCCCTTCGCGGACGGCACCGGAGCCATCTTCACGACCGGCCGCGGCTGCCAGATCTTTCCTTTGTGCGGTTGTCCCGCTGCTTCCGCCGGCGCTGCCACCAGCGGGACGACCATCGCGATCGCGGCGAACACCGCCGAGCCGTGTTTGACGCGCCTGAGCCTTCGTTTCGAGCCTGTCGACGTCGGAGAACGCCACGCTCCCATAGGGAACCCCCGCTAAGTCCGTACCGGACAAGGACCCGTCGGCCGGGCCGGCACCGACGGCCGGGGAAAATTATCAAAGCTCTGCGATGCCGTCGATCATCCCGCGGGTCCGGAGGTCGCGACGGTAACGATTACGCCGGTGGCGGGTCGCTCCCCACGGCGCGGTAGTCGTCATCAGGATTATTAGTCGCTCGACGTTTATAACGATCCTGTGAAGCGGGGATTCTGATGCCGGGCTAGCTCGAAGCCCATCCCGCCGCGTTCGCGCATGTCTCCCGGCTGATCCCCGACCCGGTCTCCGGGTACGACCCGAACTTCCTGTTGTGCACGTGTGCGAACAGGTAGGACATGGCTTCGAGGTCGCAGTCGATGACCGCGAGGCGCGGGTTGGCGGCGACGGCTGAGTAGTAGTCGCGGCCGACGGCGAGGATGAAGGCGCGGGCGTAGAGGAAGCCGTCGTCGGAGCCGTCGGTGACGGCGTGGAGGTCGGCGCGGTCGAGGTCGTGGAGTTTGCGTTCGACGACGCGGTCGAGGTCGGTGAGGTCGGCGGAGGACAGGTCGACGCACAGGCCGGTGAGGGTGTCGATGAAGGCGTCGGCCGCGGCGTCGACGACGAGCATGAGGCGGCGGCCCTCCTTGTCGTCCGAGGACGACTGGTCGGTGTCGATCAGGGGCCGGGTGATCAGGGCGCGCCGGGCCGCGTGCACCGTGTCGTCGGCCTCGGACCAGGCTTCTTCGACGAGCGCCCAGAGGCGGTTCTCCTCGTCGGCGGTCGGGATGCGGTGTTCGGGGGCTGCGGCGGTTGTCATGCGGGAAGCCTAGGAATCGGCACTGACAGGCGCGGCTTCCCCCGGCCTGTCCATCGGCCAGGGGAAGCCGCTCGGCCGCCGGCTGTTCTCAGCGGCCGTCAGACGTTTTCCGAAGCCGTCAGGCGATCGGCGTGAGTTCGAAGCCGAACGTCGCCCCGGCGGCGTTGGACGCCGTCCCGACGATCACGCCGTTGTTGTTGATCCCGTCGGCGGTGAGGAGGGTGAAGCCGGATCCGGGGGCGATCAGGGTGTTCAGGTCGGTCGCCTGGCCGTTCTGGTAGACGAACGCGTCGCCGTTGCCGCCCTGCCCGACGATGACGCCGCCGTCGTTGATCGCCTTCGCCGAGGCGTCGCCGCCCTCGGTGCCGGGCCCGCCGGTGGCCGGTGCTTCGAGGTCGGTGACCGTGCCGTTGGCGAACAGCACCGCGTGGGCGTTGCCGTCGGCGTTGAGGATGTCGGCCCCGACCGCCTGCCCGGAGGCGTTGACCGCCAGCGCCTCGGAGGTGAGGCTGCCGGGCAGCTGGCCGAGGGTCCGGACGGTGCCGTTCTGCCAGGCGGCGGCCTGGAAGTCCGACGTCCTGGTGTCCGCCTGGCCGACGATCAGGCCCGCGTTGTTGACGGCGATCGGCTCGACGTCGACGCCCCCGTTGGGCAGCGTCGGCAGCTTGGTGACGGTGCCGCCGCTGATCGTGAAGCCGACCTCGCCCCGGAAGGAGCCGAAGCCGGTGATCAGGCCGCTGTCGTTGATCGCGGTCAGGGCCGGGGTGGCGACCAGGTTCTGGAGCCCGAGCTGCGCGCCCAGATCCGTCGGGGCGCCGGTGGCGGACCACCGGACCGCGGACTCGGCGCCGGTGGTGAACGCCGTGGTGGTGCCGACGAGGACGCCGGCGGCGTTGATCGCCTCGGGGCTGGAGGCGGAGTTGGTGTTCGCCGGATCGCCCGGCGAGCCCAGGAACACCATCCTCGTCGCGCCGGCCGGCAGCACGAAGCCTTCCTGCGTCCGCGCCCCCGGCTCGGTGGCGTCGCCGAAGACGTCGCCGTTCTTGTTGATGCCGAACAGTTGCGTGCCTGCCGTGCCGACGATGGTCAGCTTGTATCGCGGGGCCGTCGCCGCATGGGCCGGCGCGACCGCCGCCGGTCCGGCGAGCGCCGCCGCCGCGGCGACCCCGCCCAGGACCCGAAGACGTGCACGAGTCATCGATTTCACCCTTTCGTGGAAAGGTGGAGCCGCGGCCAGCCGTTCCGACCGCGGTTTCGACCTCGTGAGCTGATACGGAGCGGGGTTACACCGTTACCGGGCTTACATGGTTACCGCATGCCATGGACCGCTCACCCGAAATCCATGTGCGACAGAGTGCGGACCCCACAGCGTTGACTAGGCATGAGGATGAGACGACCGGGAGCAGATCCAGACGACTTCCGGGCCTTCGTCGCCGCCAGCGCGGGTCAGCTCTACCGGAGCGCGTGCCTGCTCGCCGGCGGCGACACCCACCTGGCGGAGGACTTGGTCCAGGAGGCCTTCGGCCGCGTCTACCAGCGCTGGTCCAAGGTCGTGCACCTCGACAACCCCGTGGGCTACGCCCAGACCACTTTGGTCAACACGTTCATATCGACGCGCCGCAAGCGCAGCAACCACGAGCGGCCCGGCCTGGAGGCGGTCGACGCCGCCGCCCCGGACACCGATCCGACGCTGCGCCTCTCCCTGCTGGCGGCCCTGCGCCAGCTCACTCCGAAGGACCGCGCCGTGCTGGTCCTGCGGTATTGGGAGGACCGCAGCGTCGAGGAGACGGCAGCCGCGCTGAACCTCTCACCGAGCGCGGTCCGCTCCCGCTGCGGCCGGGCGCTGGCCCGGGTCCGCGACATCCTCGGCGCCGACTTCGCCGTGCTCGCGCACTCGTAGGCGCACGCCGGCGGCTGCGCCTCCTGCGGCGCTCCAGAACCTTCCCGTCCAGTTCCAGAGAGGCAGAACCCACAGTGTCTGTCAGCGACAACGACCACGGCTACGGCTACGGCAACAGCTACGGCGGCGACAACGATCGCGCCGACGAGTTCGCGCGCGCCCTGCGCCACACGGCCGACGGCTTCGAATCCCCCGAGCTCCACACCCTGCATGCCGGCGCCGTGGCCCGCGGGCGCCGCCTGCGCCGCAACAGCGCTATCGGCATGGGCCTGTCGGCGGTCGCGGTGCTCGGCGTGGCCGCCGCTGTGACCAGCGCCCTGGCCGGGCTGGGCTCCGGCTCCTCCGGCGGCTCGGGCTCGACGTCGGCCGCCGGCGGTGCCGACGCCGCCAACCCGGCCAATGCGGCGGCGGCCAACAACGCCGCCGCGGCCGGCGCGGCGGCCGCCCCGGCCCCGGCCCGCACCGCGGTGACGACCTCCGCCGCCGCCACGACCGACCTCCCCGCGCTGCTGAAGAAGGACCTCCAGCAGACCCTCCCGTCCGGCGTCTACGTCATCGCCGTCCAGGCCTCGACCCAGGACCACACCGCCAAGGTGCACTGGAACTGGTCCGAGGACCCGACCGGCCTCGGCGGGACGGTCGCCGTGACCCGCCCCAGCACCCCGACCACCTGCGCCTACTTCCACGAGATCGCGACCGAGAAGCACAACGCGCAGCCGGACTGCACCGTCACCCCGCTCCCCGGCGGCGGCTCGTTCCTGAGCATGCAGGAGCAGGGCAAGACAGCCCTCCCGACCTCGCTCTACCTGAACACCTACACCTACTTCCGCCCGGACGGCCGCGAGCTGACGCTCTACCAGATGCAGTACGGCTCGAAGGCGTCCCGCATCTCCGAGGACCAGGCGCGCACGATGCTGACGTCGCCGGTGTGGGACTCGGCGGCGGTACAGGTCGGGGCGAAGTAGGGCGGGACGAAGTAGATAGAAGTTGGTAGAAGCAGGCAGAAGCAGTTCGGATCGGCAGGACTGAAGTGAGGGAAGTGGGCCGTGCGACGCGGCACGGCCCACTTTGTGGCGAAGATCACCTGATCCTCCCGGAGCGGCCGTTCGGCTCCGTTTCCCGAGCCATGGACGCGTCCGTCAAAGCAGGTCGCGGCGGTTCGAAACCGCTTAAGCCCTTGGCACCAGGTCTTATTGGCGTACCTTGGATTGAGGTGTTTCTGATTCCGAGGGGGATCCAGGTGCGTATCGGGCGTCGGTTGTTCGTACTCGCAGCGGTTGCTGCGCTGAGCAGTCCTGCGGTGGCGCAGGCCCGCGGCGGTGGCGGCGGCCACGGCTTCGGCGGTGGTGGCGGCGGCGGTGGCCACGGCGGTGGCGGCGGCGGGATCCACGGCGTGGGCTTCGTCGGCTTCGGCGGTGGCGGGGGCTCCATCGTCCTGCTGGTGATCGTGCTGCTGGTCGTGGTCCTGTGGCTGGCGTTCAAGGCCAAGAACGGGGGGTCGAAGCGCGGTCTCAACACGGGGTCGGACCGGGCTGCCCACCGTGCGGACGAGACGGCCCGCCAGCGGGCCACCCAGGTCGAGGCCCGCGTCGAGGCGCTCGCCGAGACCGACCCGAGCTTCGCCCTCGAACCGCTGAAGCAGCGCGCGGTCTGGCTCTACACGACCGCCCAGCGCGCCTGGACCGCCCGCGACCGCGCGACCTTGCAGCAGATCCTGTCCCCGGTGCTCTACGTCAAGTGGGACGAGGAGCTGCGGGACTACGAGTCGCGCGGCGAGGTCAACATCGTGGAGGTCGTCTCCGGCCCGGCCGTCGAGCTGGTCAACCTCGCGAACCGGTCCGGGGAGACCAACGACACCGTCACCTTCCGCATCACCGCGACCCTGCGCGACCGCGTGCGCCGGGCGAGCGGCTACGACGCGGTCCGCAAGGACAACTCCTCGCGCCCGGTGGAGTACTGGACGCTGCGCAAGGACGGCTCCGGCGCGTGGATCGTGTCCTCGGTGGAGCAGGCGGCCGAGGGTGCGCACCACCTGACCGACGCCATCGAGACCGACTTCTGGGACCAGAAGGCGGTCGCCCGCGACGCCGTGCTGGAGGTGGCCGAGAACGTCTCGGTGCCGGGCGTGACCGACGTCCTGTCGCTGACCGGCATCTCCTGGAGCACCGACGCCGACGCGGCGGCCGGCGACCTGAGCCTGATCGACGGCCGGTTCGACAAGGCGGTCCTGGAGGTCGCCGTCGAGCAGTTCCTCGAAGAGTGGGCCATGAACGACGGCAGCCTGGACTTCACGTCCGTGCGCACCGCCAACCGCACCGTGATGCGCAAGGCCACCATCGGCCGCGTCGAGGTGCGCGCGCTGGTCTCGCGCGAGCCGATCGTCGTCCGCGTCGTGGTCGACGCCGAGGGCTTCTACTACGAGGTGGACCGCCGGACCGAAGAGGTACTGCTCGGCGACGCGCACAAGCGCCGCCCCATCGCCTTCAGCTTCGACATGCGGCTGGACGGCCCGACGGCGAAGGGCTGGACCGTGATCGCGGCCGATACGGCGCAGCCGGGGACGCGGCTAGTCGGGTCGTGACCCGGTAGGCCGCGTGGGTACATCCTGCGCGTGAAGGTTCTGATTGTCAGTGATCGATCCGGTTCGGGTCCGCCCCTTAAGGGGCGGACCCGAACCGGTTTGAGCCTCGGCGGCCGTCGTCCTCCGGCTAGCATGACGGAGAAGCCCGGTGAGGGGAGAACCGATGGCGGACGATGAATCCCTGGCCGACGTGCGCGCCGCCGCGAACGAGGCGGTGACGGTGATACGTCAGGCCTCGAAGGAAGGGCAGCCCGAGCCGATCGTCGAGGCCATCGGGGCGTTGTCCCGAGCGCTTGTGGCCGATGGGGACAGGCGCGGCCGGTACCTGATGAACATCGGGTCGGCGTGCATGGAGCTGTACGGCATCGTGGGTGGCGAGGAGCCGCTGTACAAAGCGCTGATCGCTTATCGGGCAGCGCTGGCCGCGGAACCGGGCTCGGCGATCAACGCCTCCAATCTCGGGATCTGCTTGGTGCGCTGGTTCGAGCGGACCGGTGAGCTGGACAGTCTCGCCGAAGCGATCGATGTGCTGCGGCTGGCCGTCGACGCCGGGAAGGATCGCCCCGCTTCGGCGGGGTACAGCTCGAATCTCGGGCTGGCGCTCACCCGGTGGGCCGAGCAGACCGGTGATGCCGACGCGGCGCGCGAAGCGGTCGTCGTCCACGCGGCCGCGGTCCGCCGTGCTCCGGATGCCGCCGCCGACCAGGCGGCGATGCTGTCGAATCTCGGCATGGCGCGGATGGCTGTCTATCGGCTCACTGCGGAGGCCGATGAACTGGGGCTCGCAGTGGAGGCATATTCCGCGGCGGTGCGCACAGTCCCGGCCGAGGACCCGAACATGCCGGGCTGTCTTGCCGGGCTCGGCGGTGCTCTCACCGCTCTGGCGGCGGCGGCCGGCACGGTGCGGCCTCGGATCGACGCGATCGAGGCGCTGCGGATCGCGGTCCGTTCGCTGCCCCGCGAACATCCGGACCGGCCGATGTTCCTCGGCCAGCTCGGTGGTTCCTTGCAGCTCGCCTTCCTGCACAGCGGTGACACCGCCGCGCTGCGCGAGGCGGTCGCGTGCGGACGCGAAGCCGCGGAGCTGGCCCCCGAAGGCCATCGGGACCGAAAGGTCTACCGGGCCGGACTGGCGGTCCTGTTGCGCAACCAGTACGAGTACACCGGCGACGTCGCGGCCCTGGAGGAAGCGAGATCGCTGTTGGCGGGTGTCCTCAGTGACGAGTCGTGGGATCGTCGGGACCGGCTGAAGTGGAAAGGCGACTTGTCCAGCGTCCTGCATCGTCTGGGCAGACGCCACCGCTCGGTACCGCGGTTGGCCGAGGGGGCCGCTCTCTTGCGGGAGGTCCTGGAGGAGATCGACCCGGGCGACCCGGAGCTGGTGATGTACCTGGGCAACCTCGGTTCCCTGCTGGGCAGCCTGATCGACATCGAGTGGGACCGGGCGCTGTACCTGGAAGCGGTCGAGGCCTTGGAACGCGTGGTGCGGTTCAGGCTGTCCGAAGGAACCTCCGACAGCCATTTCAACCTTGGCACGCTGTACCAGTCGGCCTACCAGCACGACGGTTCGCCCGAGGCCTACGAGCAAGCGGCCGCCGCCTTCTCGGCCGCCGCCTCGGAGCCCAGGATCTCGCCCCGGACCCGGGCGACGGCCGCGCATTATCTGGGCCGGCTCCATCTCGGCGCCGGCCGTCCCGACGCCGCGCTGGTCGGCTACGAACAGGCCCTGGACCTGATGGATCTGGTCGCCTGGCAGGGATTGGCGCGGGAGGACCAGGAACGCGGCCTGGCCGATTTCGCCGGGCTCGCGAGCGCCGCGGCCGCCTGTGCTTTGGCGATCGACGCCCCCGACCGGGCGTTGGCCGTCCTGGAACAGGGTCGCGGTGTGCTGATCGGCCAGGTGCTGGAGAGCCGGAGCCGGCACGAGGAACTGGCCGGGCGCGAGGCCGAACTGGCCCTGGAACTCGAAGCCGCGCAGAACGCGATCGACCAGGCCGAGGAATCGGAGTCGCCGACGTTGGACCGGCAGCGGCTCCTGGTGCGCCGGGACGAAGTCCTGGACCGGATCCGTTCGCGCCCGGGGTTCGACCGTTTTCTGCGGAGTCCCGATCCGGCCGGGCTGCGGTCGGCCGTCGGCGACGGCCCCGTCGTGACGCTCAACATCTCGCCCTCGCGATGCGACGCCCTCGTCACGACCCGGGAGTCGACCGGATCGGTCGAGCTGCCGGACTTGACGAGCTCCGACGCGGTGACTCAGGCCAACCGCTTCCTCGAAGCGGTCAATGCCAATGGCTGGGGTACGAACGACGTCATCCGCGAGGCCCTTGCCTGGCTGTGGGAGACGACGGTGGCCCCGGTCCTGGACCACCTCGGATTCGGCCCGGCCGAGAGCGCGCGGCTTCCGCGACTGTGGTGGGTGCCGACCGGGGCGCTCAGTGTCCTTCCGATCCACGCAGCCGGTCACCACGGTCGGGCGGACGGGGACGCCCGGTCCGCGCTGCATCGCGTGGTGAGCTCCTACACGCCGTCGTTGCGGATGCTCCGCCATTCGCAGGACCGGGCCGGTGTGCCCGGAGCCTCGTCGCCGTCTCCATCGCCGTCTCCATCGCTGGTGGTCGCGGTCGGTGCCGGCGGCGTGCCGCTGGTGCATGCCGAAGCGGAAACGGAAGCCGTGGCCGCGCTGCTGCCCGGTCAGGTGCTCCGACTGACCGATCAGCAGGCGACGAAACAGGATGTGGTGGACGCGATCGTGCGTTCCGGGTGGGTGCACTTCGCCTGTCACGCGACGACCGACGCCGTCCGGCCGACCGAGGGCTGCTTGCATCTGTACGACGGCGACTTGCGGATCCGGGAGATCACCGGACTTCGGGTGCCCCATGCCGAGGCCGTGTACTTGTCGGCCTGCACCACCGCGTTGGGCAGCAGGCAGCTCCCCGACGAGACGATCCACATCTCGTCGGCGTTCCAACAGATCGGCTTCCCCACGGTGATCGGCACGCTGTGGCAGGTTCCCGACCAGGCAGCGGCGCGGACCGCGCAAAAGATCTATGCCGCGCTTCCCGGGATATCCCCGGCGTACGCGGTCAATCACGTTGCGCGTAGTATCCGAGCCGAGTATCCGAACACCCCTTATGACTGGGCAGCGTTCGTGCACAGCGGATCATTGTGAGATCGGTAAGGCACTGCGATGACAGACAGGATCGACGACGCTCTGCGTAAAGGGTTGTCCGCGGCGGCCGCGCAAGCGCTGTCCGAATGGGCCGCGATCAACGACTTGCACTATTGGCTCGATCGCTGGCTGGACAACGGCCGCAGTGGAGCCGTCGTGGCAGTGGTCAACGAGACCGACAACCATTCCCGCACGGCCCGCAAAGTCATCATGAAGATCGCGGCGGCGCCGGTCGCAGGGCTCGACCGCATCGAGTATGCGCGCCATCGGAAGGCGATCAAGGAAGCCCCCGATTTCGCAGCCGAACATCTCTCGACGCCGGTTGGCCAACCGGTCCGGGTGGGGGACGGGACCTGGATCACGTTCCAGACGGTCGCCGGCGACACCTTTGACGAACTGCAGGTTCTCGCCGTTCTGCTGCGCCGTCTCGTCCACAGGACTCCCGCGGCACCCGGCCGGCCGGTCTGTTCCGCGGAGGTCCTCACCACGACATGTGTCGATGTTGTCCACGGCGTGCTGTACGACTGGGCCGTGACCGGATACATCTCGATGGAGAAGCCGGCGCTGACCGTGAAGGAATTCTTCGATCTCCATCTGGGCGGGAGGATGGACCCGGGCGGTCCATTGGACAAATACGCGCGGCTTCACCAGGGCGAGGAGATCCAGTTCGACGGCGAGACCGATCCTTTGCCGAACCCGTTCGCGGTCGCGCAGGGCCGCTACTTCGCCGAGAAGCCGTTCTTGCGTCCGCTCTTGGGCAAGTGTCACGGGGATCTGCACTCCGACAACATCCTTGTCCGAGTCCTGCCCTCGGCGGCGATCTCGAACTACTACCTGATCGACAATGCCCTTTACAACGCCGAAGGCGTGTTGACGGCCAGTCCCGTCTATCTGCTGCTCCACATCGTCGCCAGATCCATGGACGCCGTCAGATCGCAGTGGGACGCATTGATCGAGCTGTTCATCGAGCCCCAGACCGGCCCGGCGGCGCTCGTGCCCGGTTGGCTCAGCGGCATCATCGCCGGCGTCGACCGCAAGTCCGCGGAGTGGATCGGGCCGTCCGGTCTCAAGTCCGAGTGGCGAGTGCAGACCTTGCTGTCCATGGCGGCCTGCGCGCTGGTCTTCGCCGGCCGTGACTCGGTTCCCGAGGCCGACAAGCCCTGGTTCCTGAGGCTGGCGGCACGCGCCTTGGCCCGGTTCTCCGAAACGCATCCGCACCTGCGGGGCGACCAGGAGCCGACCGAGCCCGAGGGCAGTCGGCAGGTGTCGTGGATCGGCCGGCTGTGCCAGGACTATCCCAACGTGTCCGGCGCCCTTGACGATCCCGAGGGCAACCCCGACCTCGACGAGCTACGGCGCGCCGCACTCGGCGGACTGGACCGGACCGATCACTATCGTGAGTTCGTGCGCAGGATCGGCGGTCCCGATCCGGACACCCGCTACGGCACGCGCGGTACCGAAGGCGCGCCCGTGGTCGGGGAGGCGTACGTCTGCCCGCTGGAGCTCTGCGACCGCCGGGAACGCCGGGAGCCGGGCTGCGCCGTGCCGAATTGCCATCTTCCGCAAGACGGGCCCGTGGCCATGCGACAGGTATTCCGGTGATCCGATGTGGGGCTACACGCGGGACCGCGGCCTCGGGTGGCGGGAGGTCCTGACTCCGGCCGTCACCGTCTGGGCAGTGGCAGCTGTGTACGCGCTCGGGCTCCGGCACCCGATCTGGCAATGGCCGCGACCGGGCATCGCGGACCGGTGGTTCGTCCTCGCGGCGGCGGTGACCACCGGCGTCGGGGCGTCGACGGTGGCACACCGTCTGGTGGCCTCGTTCGTCGCCGACCTCTGGCTCGGTCGCAGGTTCCGTCGGCTGCTGAGTCCGCTGCTGGAGCGACGCCGCACACGCTGGGAGAAGGCTCACAAGCTCGCGGTCGACCACGAACACGAACCCTGCGGTACTGGTCACGCCGCCGACCGCAACCGCATCGCGTTGGCCCGTCCGCGATCACCGACCTGGATGGGCGACCGATCGGTCGCGCTGGAAACAAGAATCCGCGGCGAGTACGACCTGGACCTGGCAGCCGCGTGGCCCCGGTTGTGGCTGGTCCTTCCGGAACCGAGCCGCGCCGATCTGCGGGCCGCCGCCCTGGAGTGGCAGGACGCCGTGGCCTGGGGAGCCTGGGCGGTGCTCTACGCGCTGCTGGCCCTCGCGTGGTGGCCGCTCGTCCTGCTGGCGCTCCTCAGCTGGTCCTGGGGGGTGGGACGGGCACGGAGCGCGGTGGCCAAGTCCACTGATCTCGTCGAGGCGGCGGTGGATCTCTACGTGCCGGAGCTCGCCCGGAAGCTGCTGCCGGTGTCCGGCGAGCCGGTCGTCGACCCCGCTGTCGGACGGCTGATCAACACTCGGCTGAGAAAGGGAGGCTGATACCGGCACATGTCTGATCCGGATCCCTCCGCGGTGAGGAACCGAGCCGACTTCGGTGTGGTCCTCACCGAGCTGAAAGACCGCGCCCGACTGACCGTCCGCGACATCGCCGAGGCGACCGGCATCTCGACCGGCACGCTGGGCGGATACTTCGCCGGCACGCACCTCCCGCCTGCGAAATCGCCCAACATGGCCAAGATCCTGCACGCCTGCGGGATCTTCGACCCGGCCGAGCGCACCGCCTGGACGGAGACGCTGCTCCGCCTGCGACGAGCAGAAGCCGCTCACAGGTCGGCCGCCCGCAGGGCCGCGGCGAGGAGGGATCGTCCGGCGCCCGCGGCGGTATTGACGGTTCGTACCGAGCCGACGACCAGGGCGCCCCTCGAACGGCTGACGCAGGAGCCGAAGCTCTACGGCCGCCGTGCGCTGTTGGACCTGCTCGGGAAGATGCTGGACCGGACGTCGAACCGCTTCCAGCCCAGCGTCACCGTCCTCCACGGGATCGCCGGCTGCGGCAAGAGCGCCCTCGCCCTGGCCATCTGCCGTCGGGCGGCCGCCAAGGACGTCCGCATGTGGTGGATCACCGTCGACGGCCCGGATTCCCTCGCCGCCGGCATGATGGCCGTCGCCGAGGACCTGGGTGCCTCGCGGGAGCAGCTGCGGCTCGGTAGTTCGCCGGAGATCCTCTGGAGGCTGCTGAACAGCTATCGCCGCCGCTGGCTGCTCGTCATCGACAACGCCGACGACCCGCGCCGCGATCTCGGCTGCGGGCGGGCGATCACCGACGGCGTGGGCTGGATCCGCCCCGTGGACAGCCCGCTGGGCGCGGTCCTGGTGACCACGCGGGACGGCAGCCGCGCCGCCTGGGGCGCCAGTCGCAGCCCCTGGCTCGCGCTCACCAAGGTCGCCACGCTCGACGACACCACCAGCGCCCGGCTGCTGCTGGACCTGGCCGGGCCCCGGGCCGGGACGTCCGACGAAGCGGTCGGGCTGGCCCGCCGGCTCGGACACCTGACCCTGGCGCTGCGCATGGCCGGCGGCTACCTGGCCGAAGCGGCCAAGATCCCCCGGTTCCCCGGACCGAGGGCCCCGAGAACCTTCGCCGAGTACGAACATGCCCTCGACACCTGTGACCATGAGGACGGAGCGGACATGAACGGCGGCCCGGAGCATTGGAAGTCACGGCCGTACGTGGAACAGACCCTGGGCCTCTCGCTCGACCTGCTGACCGCGCGCGGCGTCGTCCTGGCCCCGGCGCTGCTCCGGCTGCTGTCCTGCTTCGGACCCGGCCCGCTGCCGTACGAGTCGCTGCTGGACACCGAGACGATGGCCGCCTCACCGCTCTTTCCCCGGCTGACCGACCGGCGGCTCTGGGACACGATGCAGGCGCTCGCCGAACTGGACCTGGTGACCCTGGAGCGCGGGATACCCTCCGGTCCGGCCGCGTGGCAAGCGAACCGGATAACGGTGCATCCCCTGGTGCGGGACGCCTGTCGCGCGCATGACGACCTGAGCCGGAACCTGTCCGACCAGCTCGCGCTGTCGACGGCGCTGCTCGGTCGCCTCACCGCCCGGCTCGACCCGCGCAATCCCGAGTGCTGGCCGCAGTGGCAGGTGATCACAGGACACTGCCGGGGACCACTGGACCTCGTGTCGCAGGGCCCGGCCACGGACCTCGCCCCCGAAGTCATCCTGCGCCCGGTCACCCTCGCGGCCCGGTACCTTCGCGCTTCGGGCAACCTCGGGCAGTCCGAGGCGGTTTACGCGTCCGCACTGGGCCAGGCCCGCGCGGCCTTCGGCGCCGAGCACCCCGCCGTCCTCGAACTCGATCACGACCTGTGCCGGGTGCGAAGCGCCCTGGGCCGCCTGTCCGAGGCCGAGGCCGGCTTCCGCGAGGTGCTCGAACTCCGGTCCCGCATTCTGGGCCCCCGGCACCCGGACACCCTCACGACCCAGCACTATCTGGCCAGGGCACTGCGGGACAGCGGCCAGGTCGCCGAGGCCGCCGACCTGTTCGCCGCGACGCTCGGAACACGACGGCTCGTCCTGGGCGAGCACCACCACGACACCCTGACGAGTCAGAACAACCTCGCGGACCTGCTGCGGGCCACGGGGCGCGCCGGGGAGGCCGAGCCGATGCTCAGGGCCGTCTTCGCCGAGCGCGTCCGCACCCTCGGCGCCGAGCACCCGGCGACCCTGGTGGCCCGGCAATACCTGGCGATCACCAGGCACGACCAGGGCGACCCGGAGGCGCTGTCGGAGCTGAGGGAGCTGGCGGCGGTCAGCGACCGGGTCCTGGGCGACGACCATCCCCGGACCCTGCTCACCCGGCACCAGCTCGCGATCGCCCTGCTCGGCGGTCACCTGCGCTCCGAGGCTCGCAGCGTCCTGCGGGACGTGCTCGACCGGCGGCGGCGCGTCCTCGGCGAGCGGCACCCCGCCACCTTGGCAACCTCCGCGCTGCTCGACGCCCAAGGACCGGCCGATCCCGAACCGGCGTGACCCGGTCCTGGCTGTGCGAGGTTGTACGACACTGCGCGGCCGGACGTTTCCGTACCACCCCCGTCGACCGGTTTGCTGGGCTCGGCACTCGAACACGGTGCCGTCGGGCCGAGCGATCCTCGGCCCGACCGTCAGGAGGGGGGCGGGCGATGGCGGCCGACAACCGGGCAGCCCGACGCGTCATCATGAACGGCGGGGACCTCACCATAGAGCAGGTGGTGACTGTCGCCCGCGATCCCCGGATCCGGGTGGAGTGCGATCCCGAGGCCATGGCCCGGGTCCAGCGGGCCTTCGAGCTGGTGGAAGCGGTCGTCGCGGACTATTCGGCGGCGCTCGCCGAACCGGAGGCGGAGCAGCCCGCGCAGGACTACGGGATCACGACCGGCTTCGGCGAGTTCAAGGCCATCCCGGTCGCGCCGGAGGATCTGCACCAGCTTCAGGTCAACCTGCTGCTCAGCCACGCGACCGGAGTGGGCGAGTCGCCCGACGAGGCGGCGATGGCCAATTACTACAGCGCGGAGATCGTCCGTGCCACGCAGATGCTTCGCGTCAACACCTTCCTGCGCGGCAACTCGGGCGTCAGCCCGGAACTGGTCGACGTCCTGACGGCGATGCTGAACCGCGGCGTCATACCGCTGGTGCCGTTGCGCGGTTCGGTCGGTTCCAGCGGTGACCTGGCCCCGCTCGCGCACCTGTTCGGCGTGCTGCTGGGGAACGGCAGCTTCTACGAGGTCGTCGAGCCTGCCGATCTCACCGCGGCCGCCCCGGCGATCAGGCCGGCCGGCGACCTGGCCGCCGTGCTGGGCCGGCCGGTGGACGCGGACCGGCTCATCGGTCCGAAGACCGGGCTCGCGCTCACCAACGGGGCGGCGGTGTCGGCGGCGATGCTCGCGCTCGCGGTCCACGACGCGGAGCTGCTGGCGGACGCCGCGGACGCGGCCGTGGCGCTGACGCTGGAAGCGATCTGCGGCAGCGCTCGCGCGTTCGACCCCGCGATCCATGAAGCCCGGCCGCACCCGGCGCAGATCGCCAGCGCGGCGAACATCCGGGCCCTGATCCGGGGCAGCCGGCAGATCGACGGCTCCGGCGAGGTCCAGGACGTCTACTCGGTGCGCTGCGCCCCGCAGGTTCACGGGGCCAGCCGGCAGGCGATCCGGTACGGCCGGGACGTCGCGCGGATCGAGATCAACGCGTCCACCGACAACCCGCTTCTCTTCCCCGATCTGGCCGCGCCGTGGGACCGGGCCTTCGAGGCGAACCGGCCGCCGGCGGGGAAGGTGAGCCGGGCGGCGTTCTCGGCCGGCAACTTCCACGGCCAGCCCGTCGCGCTGGCCGCCGATTTCCTGGGCATCGCCGTGGCGGAGCTGGCCGACGTGGCCGAACGCCGGACGCAGATGCTTCTGGACTCGCACCACAACCGCAACCTGCCTCCGAACCTGGTGGCCCTGCCGGGCCTCAACTGCGGGCTGATGATCGCCCAGTACGCGGCCGCGAGCCTGGTCTCGGAGAACAAGGTGCTGGGGCACCCGGCGTCCGTGGACTCGATTCCCACCTCGGCCAACACCGAGGACCACGTGTCGATGGCGAACATCGCCGGCCGCAAGGCCCTGCGGATGCTGGCCAACGCCCAGGCCGTGGTCGCGATCGAGCTGATGACGGCGGCGCAGGCGATCGACTGGCGGGTCGGGATGGCGATCCCGCCGCTGACCGGGCCGGAGGCGGGCCACCAGGGGTCCCGGTCGTGGCGCGAGGTCTGGGACGCGCATCGCGGCGTGCGCGGCGAGTTCGCCGCGGCCGCCGCGAACGGGGGCTTGGGCGCCGTTCCTCGGCAGCTCGGCGCCGGGACGGCCGCGGTGTACGGGATGCTCCGCGCCGTGATCCGGCCGCTCGTGGACGACCGTCCGCTGGACGCCGACATCCGCTCGGCCTGGCGGCTCGTGCGGGACGGACGGATCAGTGCCTTGATCCACGGGCTGGTCGCGGCCGGTCCCGACGTCGCCGCGGTCGGGGCCTCTGGCACCTCTGGCACCTCTGACACGTTCGGGGCCTCCGGCACCTCCGGCACCGACAAGGATTTCGATTTCGAAGGAAAGGCACTCTGATGCCCCTCGTCAAGGCTTCCGCGGTCTCCGGCTTCCCCGAGTGGACGCCCGCCATGCGCCTGGCCGAACTGAGACTGATCGACGCCATCCGCAACCAGTACGAGCTCTACGGCTTCACCTCCATCGAGACGCCCGCCGTCGAGCGGATGTCGGTCCTCACGGCCAAGGGCGGCATCCGGCACCAGGTGTTCACCGTGGGGCGCCCGAGCGACGACGACGGCGAGGACGCCGTCCTGGGGCTGCACTTCGACCTGACCGTGCCCCTCGCCCGCTACGTGGTCCAGCATGCCGAGGAGCTGGCCTTCCCCTTCCGCCGCTACCAGATCCAGAAGGTGTGGCGCGGCGAACGGGCCCAGCGGGGACGGTTCCGCGAGTTCACCCAGTGCGACATCGACATCGTCGGCAGGTCGGCCCTGGACCTGGTGCACGACGCGGAGATCCTCGCGGTCATCGCCGCGGTCTTCGACGCGGTCGAGATCCCGGGCTTCGAGATCAGGATCTCCAACCGGAAGATCCTGGGCGACCTGCTGGGGAGCCGGGCCCTGCCGCCGGACCTGGTCGCCGAAGCCCTGCGCTGCGTCGACCGGAGCGGACGCGACGGCCTTGAGGCGGTCCGGTCGGCGATGACCGAGCTTACCGTCCCGCACGACCTCGTCGAGGCGACCGTGGAGCTGCTGGGCACCGGAGACCTCGCCGAGGCGCGCCGGCTGCTGCGCCACGTGGGTGCCGTGACTCGCGGTGTCGACGAGCTCGAACTCGTGGTGGACAGTGCCCTGCAACTGGGACTGCCGAGCGAGCGCCTCCGGATCGACTTCTCCATCGCCAGGGGCCTGGACTACTACACCGGCACGGTCTACGAGACGTTCATCGTCGGCAACGAGGCCTGGGGGAGTGTGTGCTCCGGCGGACGCTACGACGACCTCGCCTCCTACTTCACCACCCGTTCCTATCCCGGCGTGGGCGTCAGCATCGGCCTGACCCGCCTCGTCGACCTGCTCGTCCAGGCCGGCCATCTCGCGGTCGGCGCCAGCACGCCGACCGCCGCCCTGGTCACCACTCAGAACCGGCACCAGTTCATGAAGGACTACCTCGGCCTGGCCCGTACGCTGCGCGCCGCCAAGATCCCGACCGAGGTGTATCTGGAGCCTGCCGCGCTGCGCGACCAGATCGCGTACGCCTCGTCGCAGGGGATCCGCGCCGCGATCATCGCGGGCGAGCGCGAGCTGGAGAACGACGTCGTGACGGTGCGGGACCTCCGGGACCACGTGCAGGAAACGGTCACCGGCGACGCGCTGGCCGACCACATCAAGAACCTCCTCGCCTACTAGGAAGGACGACGCGAAATGGATGTCTCCACAGCCTCGGCAACGCGGTACGCGACCGATGAGTACGTCGCGACCTACCTGCACGCGGAATGGTGGGACCTGCTGTTCCCCGCCGACGGGACCGGCGCCGGGATCGAGCCGCGTCAAGCCCGCTCCGTGTCGGAGAGCGGCCCGGGGTCCTTCTACCGTCAGCTCGGCGAAGTCGTCGAACGCTGGGTGCGCGGCCTGGCCATCGACGCCGCGGCGCTCTGCGACGTCGGAGGCAGCACCGGCCGCATGACCCACGAACTCGCCGCCCGCTTCCCGGACGCGACCGAGCGGATGCTGGTCGAGCCGTCGTCCCGGTTCTGCCAGTGGGCCGCGCGGCTGCTGCTCCACGAGACCTTCGACGGCTGGGTCCCGGAGCCGGCCGACTCGGGACGTCCCGGCTACCGGAAGCTCGACCGCGACCGGCTTCCCGTGGTGACCCCGTTCCTGAGCATCCACAACACGACGGCGGCGGGGGTGCCGCGTCCCCAGGAGCACTTCGACGTGGTCACCTGCCTGAACGTCGTGGACCGGGTCGAGGACCCCCGGGAGCTGGTGTCCGAGGTCGGACGCCTGGTCAAGCCGGCCGGCCTGCTCGTCCTCGCCAGCCCGCACCACTTCACCGCCAATTTCACACCGACCGCGAGATGGGTGACGGACCTGCGCGACCTCCTCGACCCGGCCGAATGGACCGTGGACGACAGGGAGTGCGCGGCGAGGTACGACTTCACGTACTACCGGCGCCACAGCGGCCACTTCATCAGCCAGGTGGTCGGCGCGGTGCGGAAAAGCTGAGAGAGGAAGATCTGCCCGGTGGTCGCCTACCGACCGACGTTGATTCCTCCGGAGACGTCCCCGGTCTGGATCACGTTGCCACGCACGGTTCCGCTGACTGATTTGGTGTCCACCGCGACCGCGGCCGCGCCCGCGGTGGGCGCCGCGGTCGCCGCGGCACCGAGCAACGCCGGCAGCTCCTGGACCACACCGGCCAGTTCAGGACGCGCCGCGAGCTGCCCGGCCAGGTAGCCCGCCCAGAACAATTCCATCCGCCTCGCCCGCTCGGACTCCGAACCGTCACCCGTGATCGAGATCGCCTGCTCCCTGGCAAGATCGAGCTCGGCGCCCACCTCCTCCAGCACGACACCAGGACTCCCCGACCGATGCCGCGCCCACAACCGCGACAACGCCGGAAGCACTTGTTTCCACGAGTCGGTCAGGATGCTCGTGACCAACGACTGCGCACCGGGTGTCACCACCGACGTCAGGTCCATGCTCCGAGCGTAGGCAGCCAGACGGCCCGCCGATACAGTGCTCTGATACGAGTATTCCTTCGCCGGGGGCCGGTGTCGGCGGTGTCCGGGTGGGGCAGGGGTTGATGAACCCGATCGTCCCCTACCGCTTCAACCCCACCCCGCCGTCGAACCAGATGGCGGCCCAGTCCTCGCGGGCCGGGCCGTCCGGTCGCCACAGCGGCACGTTGACGACGCCCGGGGGGATGAGGTCGAGGCCGTCGAACAGGGCGGTGATGTCCGTGCGGTCGCGGACGGTGAACTGCGAGGTGGCGTTGTCCCAGCCTTTGCGGGCTTCGGCGGAGGTTTCGGGGTCGCCGCCGTCGGTGCCGTGGGAGATCACCACGGCGCTGCCGGGGGGCAGGGCGGTGCGGAAGGTCGTGACTATGCCGTGGGCGTCCTCCTCCGGTTTGATGAAGTGCAGGAGGGCGACCATGAGGACGGCTATCGGCTGGTCGAAGTCGAGGACTTCGTGGACGGCCGGGTGGTGGAGGATGGACAGCGGGTCGCGGACGTCGGCCACGACGATGGCGGTCAGGGCGGGGTCGGCGCCGGCGAGCAGGGCGCGGGAGTGGACGGCCACCACCGGGTCGTAGTCGACGTAGACGACGCGGGCGTCGGGGTGGACCGCGCGGGCGACGTCGCCGGTGTTGCCGGGCCCGGGAATGCCGGTGCCGACGTCCAGGAACTGCGTGATGCCGCTCTCGGCGAGGTGGCGGACCGCGCGGCCGAGGAACGCGCGGTTCTCCCGGACCATGTCGCGCGCGCCCGGCAGGGCCTTGATCACGACCTCGGCGGCCTGGCGGTCCACGTCGAAGTGGTCCTTGCCGCCCAGCAGGCAGTCGTAGATGCGCGCGGGGTGGGCCTTGGTGGTGTCGATCTCCGGCGGCACCCACCCCGGCGCGAGCGGATCGTCCCCCAGCCCCGCAGTGCTCTCGTCCACGCCGGCCTCCCCTTCGCCTCGGTCGTGCGGGCCAGCGTAGCCGAAGGTCATCGAGGGCTGATACGGGGTCGAATTCCCGATGCGGAGCATGACATCAGAGCTTTGATACGCACGCGCCGGGCTGCCGCCGGAAGGGGTCCGGGTGTGCGCCTCACATGCGTTGCAGCGTCCCGCGATTGACCAGCGCGCGGGTGGCCGGGTTGAAGGAGAACCAGTTGGCGAGGTTCATGCTGGTCAGGCCCATCTCGTCCGGCCCGCTCTGGCAGTTTCCATAACCGACCGTCTCCCAGAGGTCGGCCACGCCGCTGGCCTGCATCCCGTCGAAGCGGTACGTGCCCGTACAACCGCTGCCGTCGGGGTTGCTGAACGCCCAGTTGCCGACGACGTCGCCCTGGCTGCCGCCCTGGAACGTGACCTGTACGCGCACCAACGCGGTGGACCCCGCGATCGTCGCGCTACCGGCCCACGTGCCCACGAAAGCGGCCGGCAGCAACGTGTTCGAGACGGCGGGCGGCGTGTTCACCTCCGGCAGCGACCTGACCGGCGGGGAAGGCATGCTCACTTTCGGCCTGGACGCCGGAGACGTGGAGGTGGTGATCACCCGCCGGGGCGAAGGCTGCGAGACCTTCGGCTGCGACTGCGGCTCCGATTGCGGCTCTGGCGACGGCGCGGGATTGTCCGGCGTGTACCCGTGGTTCTCCGCCGGGGTGTACTGGCTGCCGACGTACGTGGTGGGCGGCGACGAGGAATCCGAACCGGTCAGGGCCTGCCACCACCACGGCGCGGTACCGGCTGTCGCCACCGTGATGATGATGGTGATCACTGCGCCCTTCACAGTGTTCTCGCTCATGGCTGAGCTTGCGCTCCATTCTTGGTGAGGAGAGCGATGTGCCCGAGCGGCGTGCGTCCCCCGCGCAGCCCGGCCGATGGAGAACAAAACCCTTAGCAAATAAAAGGGTAGCTTTCCACGTTCGGTGCAGTCCACGGATTAGGGGTTGCCCGACCGGGTGCGCTGCCGCCGCCCGCGACCAGCCGACGCACGTCGTCTACAGGGCTGTTACAGGGCTGTGCGTGTCCTGCTAGGCGTTGCGCGCCACGAGATCGGCCAAGGTATTGAATTGGTGAACAGCACGCCGCGCTCGTCGATAGGTAATTCCTTGTAAGCGTCGAACGCGGCCTACTTCACCACCTGCAGCTCAGTTTGCTGCCACGCCAGTGCTTACGTCCACAATCGGGCCGCGCGGAGCCGGTACCGCCGCGATGTCCCAGTCGAACACACACGTCACCGGCGCGTGATCCGACCACCGCTCCGCATACGTCGCCGCGCGCTCCGTCACCGCCGACGTGGCGCGCGCCGCCAGGTCCGGGGTCGCCATGTGGTAGTCGATCCGCCAGCCGCTGTCGTTGTCGAACGCCTTGCCGCGGAAGGACCACCAGGAGTACGGGCCCTCGATGTTCGGGTGGAGGGTGCGGACGACGTCCACGTAGCCGGTGTCGTCCAGCAGCGTGGACAGCCATTGGCGTTCTTCGGGGAGGAAGCCGGAGTTCTTCTGGTTCGCCTTCCAGTTCTTGATGTCGGCTTCACGGTGCGCGATGTTCCAGTCGCCGCAGATGAGGACCTCGCGGCCGGTGGTGGCGGCTCGGGCGTGGAGGCGCTGGAGGTGGGCGTGGAACGCCGTCATGAAGCGCTCCTTTTCGGACTGGCGGTCCGTGCCCGCTTCGCCGGCGGGGAGGTAGAGGCTGGCGATGGTGACGTTGGGCAGGTCGATCTCGGCGTAGCGGCCGGAGGCGGCGAATTCGGGGGCGTCGAAGCCGATGCGGGTCGCGGTGGGGGCGATCCGGCTGAAGACGGCCACGCCGGCGCGGCCTTTGGTGCTGGCCGGGGCGATGAGGGTGTGCCAGCCGTCGGGGGCGCGCAGGTGGCCGGGGAACTGCTCGGGCTCGGCGCGCACTTCCTGGAGGCACACCACGTCGGCGGGAGTGGCGGCGAGCCACTCGGTGAAGCCCTTGGCGGCGGCGGCGCGGATGCCGTTGACATTGACGGTGGAGACGGTCAGCACGCCTCACAGGGTAACGGTGCCGGACTCCGTCGCCGACCACCGGCGGGGCGTTGACCGGCTCTTTCGTGGTGCGGAAGAGGAAATGTCTTTGCGGTCGGGCCGACAGCTCCAGGATCATGGGTGGATGACCGACATGGCGGACACCACGGCTGATACCGGGGACACCGTGGCTGATACCGGGGACACCATGGCTGGTACCGGGGACACCGTGGCTGATACTGGGGACACCCCGGCCGCCAGCGCCGGCCCCACAACCCCCGTACCGCCCGCGCAAGGCGTCCGCGCGCCCTGGACCGCGATCCCGCCCCGCCTGCGCGCCGCGGTCGCGCGGATCGCCGGCGGCGGCGAGGTGGTCGAGGCCGTGACGCAGCACGGCGGCTTCTCGCCGGGACCCGCGGTCCGGATCCGGACGTCGACCGGGCACCGCGCCTTCGTGAAGGCGGTCGGCGTCGACACCAACCCCGACTCCCCGGGCATGCACCGCCGCGAGGCCGAGTACACCGCGCGGATGCCGGCCCACGCTCCGGTGCCGAAGCTGCTCGGCACCCTGGACGAGGACGGCTGGGTGGTGCTGGTCTTCGAGGAGATCGACGGCCGCAACCCCGACCCGGCCTGGGCCGACCCGGACCAGCTCCGCCGCGTCGTGGCGGCGCTCGCCGACCTGGCCGGGGCCCTGACGCCGCCCCCGATCGAGGTGCCGTCGGTGGCCGAGCGGCTGTCCGGCGTCCACGGGTGGGCCGATTTGTGGGCTGGCTTGCGGGTCGACTTGCGGGCCGATTCTCGGGCCGCTGACGAGAACGCCACGTCCGACGTCCGCGCGCCCGCCGGCCCGCTCGACGCGTGGGCGCTGGAACGCATCGACACCCTTATGGAGCTGGAGGCGAAGGGCCCGGGCCTATGCACCGGAAACACCCTGCTCAACCTGGACGTCCGTGCTGACAACATCCTGATGGGCTCGGACGGCGCGGTGTACTTCGTCGACTGGCCGTGGGCCTCCGTCGGTGCGGACTGGCTCGATCTGGCGCTGTTCGTGCCGAGCGTCTGGATGCACGCCGGGCCTGAGGTGGCGCGGATCGTCACCGAACATCCGCTGCTCGCCGCCGCCGACCCCGAAGCGCTGGCGGGCTTCGTCGCCTGCATCTCGGGGATGCTGTCGCACGCCAGTACGCAGCCCCCGCCGCCCGGTCTGCCGACCCTCAGGCCGTTCCAGCGCGCGTTCAGCGGCGCGGCGGTGGAGTGGCTCCGGACGCTCGTGCCGTGACGTGCTGGGAAGGGGCCTCGGTGTCCCTTCCCCATTTAACGCAACCGCGTTAACCTCGGCCGTCGCCTACCACTTCGGTACCCGACTACGACCCCGGGATTGTCGCGCTTGACCGCCCCGAAGGCTCCAGCATTCGGACTCTGATATCAGGGCTCCTGGACGCCACCCGAAGGAGTGAGCCCATGGCCGTCTACGCCACCCTCGAAGAACTGCTCACCGGCCGTGATCTCAACGCCGGGCCCCGGCACCGTCTGCGCCGCCTGCCCGAGGGCGAACAACCGTGCGCCTACGAGCTGTTCACCGTCACTCCCAGCACCCACCTCATCGGCGCCGAGATATCAGACATCGATCTTCGGGATCCGGTCACGCCGGAGGTGTTCGCCGAACTCGATCGCGCTCTGCTCGAATTCAAAGTTCTGTTTTTCCGCGATCAGCACATCACCGGCGCGCAGCACCGCGATTTCGCGAAACTGTGGGGCGAATTGGAGATTCACCCCTTCCTGCCGCAGGGCGAGGTGCCCGAAATCGTGCGCTTCGAGAAGGGCGCGGACAACGTCGGCGTCGAGAACGTCTGGCACACCGACGTCACCTGGCGCGAGCGTCCGGCGCTGGGCTCGGTGCTGCGGGCCGTCGAGGTCCCGGCCGCGGGCGGCGACACCTGCTTCGCCGACATGGCCGCCGCCTACGACTGCCTGCCCAAGCAGGTCAAGGAACGCATCGACGACAGCGTCGCAGTACACGACTTCACGCTGCCCTTCGGCATCGGCATGGACCCGGAGAAGCTGAAGGAGATGCAGGAGAAGTACCCGGCGGTCGAGCACCCGGTGGTGCGGACCCATCCGCGGACCGGCCGCCGCACCTTGTTCGTGAACGCCATCTTCACCACGCACATCCTCGGCCTGCCCGAGGACGAGAGCGAGGAGCTGCTGAAGCTGCTGTTCAAGCAGGCGGCGGTGCCCGAGTACCAGGTGCGGTTCAAATGGGCGGCGGGATCGATCGCGTTCTGGGACAACCGGGCGGTGCAGCACTACGCGGTCAGTGACTACTTCCCGCGGCGCCGGGTGATGGAGCGGGCTGCGATTCTGGGGGACCGGCCTCGGTAGCGGGCGTGTGCGGGGCCGGGACCTGGGGGGCTGGGACGTGCGGCGCGGAGGCCTGCGGGCCGGGGGCGGGGGGACCCGGGACCGGGGCGGTCGGGGCTGGGGCGCCTGGAACTGGAGCGCTCGGGACCGGGTTGCTTGAGGTCGGAGCACCTGGGGCTGGAGCGCTTGGAGCAGGCGGAGTCGGCGTTTGTGGAGCCGGCGCGTGCAGGGCGGGTGCGTGCGGGGCCGCTGCGTTCGGCAGCGCGTCGTGGGCCGCCGGGGGAGCCGCGGTCTGCGGTGCCGCGTCGGACGGCTCGGCGCCCGCGTGGGCCGAGTGGGTTGGGTCGGCCCCATTGGCCGCGTTCGCACTGGCGACCGAGCTGCTACCCGGCCCGCCGCTACCCGGCCCACCCCCGCCCGGCCCCGCCTTCTCGTGCTGCTCCCGCCACTTCTTCAGCCCGTCCAGGAACCCGGCCCGCAGCTCGTGCTTGATCGGCTCCAGCTCCGCCTCCCAGGTGTCGATGCCCAGGTCGTTGGCGAAGCGCAGCAGGTCCGGGTCCAGGTCGTGGGGTACCCAGGTCCAGGTCGCGGTCCAGTCGGTGAGGCGTCGCCGCTCGGCTTCGGTGGCGCGGGCCATCCAGCGCTTCACGTAGGCCCGGCCGACGTCGATCGGCTCGGCCCGGCCCATGCTCTTGTTCTCCTCCGCGTCCAGGAAGCGCTGGGTCGGTGAGGTCACCTGCCACAGCTTCGGGAAGCGGCTGTTGGCCAGCGGCGTCTTCGGGCTCTCGGTCGGGTGCAGCAGCCGCTGCGGCATGTCCAGCGGCGACGGGAACGCCTTGTGCGGCTTGGTGTGGTCGCCGTCGTGGTCGTCGTCGTGGTGGTGGGCGCCGCCCTCGGTCTTGGCCGGCCCGCACTCGGTGTCGCCGGCCGGCATCGGCGGGGGCTTCACCCAGACGTAGGGCTTGAGCCACTCCTCGCTGAGCAGCATGGACTTGTCGACGGCGGCGATCAGCTCCAGCGACTGGTTGTAGTCCGACGCCGCGCCCCACAGGTGGATCCGGGTGCCGTACTCCTGGGCCTCCTCCACCGCGTGCAGCAGGTCCTCGTCGCCGCTGACCAGCACCACGTCGGCGACGGCGCGCTTGCGGGCCAGGCCGGTGAGGTCGGCGTGCAGGAAGGTGTCGACGCCCTTCTGCTCGAACTTGCCGTCGTCGCGCCGGACCAGCTTGCCCAGGCGCAGCTTCACGCCGTCCAGCACCCGCAGCGCCCGTTGCTCCCGGGTCGGTCCGGTCGCCGGGGCGGCGTCGTACCAGTAGACGCGCAGCACCGGCAGACCGGTCTCGGCCGCGGCGCGCTCGGTCAGGGCGGCCACGAGGCCCGGGTAGTCGACGTCGATGCCCGGCCGGCCCGGGTCGCCGCTCACCACGTTCGCGGCGGCGGCGAGCACGTATCCGGCGTCGACCAGGACGGCACAGCGATCCATTGGGTAAACGTGTCACATGGTCGCTGAGCGTGGCAACACGACAGACCGGCTGTTACAAGGCTTTGCCGAGTAAGCACTCTGACGGCACAATCTGCGGCATGGAATCCAGCGGGGGGCCGAGGTTATCCCGGCGAATGCGGAATATGACACTTATATGCGCTGTTGCGGCCGTGGCTGTCGCGACGGCCGGTTGTTCGACGAGTTCCGGCACGATTGGAGCCAGCGGCGGAATTCCGACGGGCAGTGCGACGGGGTCCGTGACCAGTCCCGCGACGAGTTCCGGGACCGGGACCGCGACCGGGACCGGGACCGCGACCGCGACCGGATCGAGCGGGTCCGCGACCGCGACCGGCTCGACCGACTCGGCCACCACCGCGTCCGCCGCGCAGAGCTCGTCGGCGGCCGGCCCCACCTCGACCGCCACCGGGCACTGGCAGCCCACCGGCCAGCTGGCGGACGCCGAGGCGGTGGATCAGAGCGTCGGACCCGACCAGACGGTCACGGTCCTGTGGCCCAAGGGCCAGCCCGCCGACCACGCCCTGGTCATCAAGCTGCTGGCGAAGCGCAACGGGGGCAAGCTCGACGTCACGATGTCCGCCGCCAACCACAGCGGTCAGCAGGTCTCCCTGCTCACGGGCCTGTTCGGCGGCAGCGCCGCGCTCGACGAGAACGGCGCGAACATGAACTTCGAGGACTTCGACAAGGACTGGACGCTCAAGAACCCCGGCTCGTCGCCGTACCTGCAACCGGATGATCCCATGAACGGGGTCATGGTGATCGACGCGCCGAAGACCGGCACCACCTTCAACTTCTACTGGACGCAGGCCGTGAACATCGGCGGCGTCATCCTGATCCGGGACATCCCGATCGTCGGCTGACGGGCTGAAGGACCAGCCGGCAAAGATCCGATCAGCCTGCTCCGAGTCCGAGACCTGACCCGACACCAAGGCCCCGGCTCCGCCCGAAAGCGGAACCGGGGCCTTGACGGGGCTCAGCGCCCCCGACCTGCCTCCCGCCTCACCCGGCAGCCTTCGCGATCCGGAACCTCAGCCCCAGATCCTCGTCACCCGCGATCGCGGCTTGAAGCTCCTTCAACTCCAACGGATCGCCCTCCACCGGCACCGCACCCTCGGCGAACTCCACCGCCAGCACCTCGTCGGCGATCATCGCCGCGTGCTCCCGCACCGCCTCCGCGGTCTGCGCCCCGGCCTCCGAGCCGTCCAGCGCCGACCACGTCAGGGTGATGCGGTCGGCCACGTCCAGGCCGGTCGCCTTGCGCGTCTCCTGGAGGAAGCGCACGACGTCCCGGGCCAGCCCGGCGCGCCGCAGCTCCGGCGTGACGTGCAGGTCCAGGGCGATGGTCTCGCCGCCGGCGGTGGCCACCGCCCAGCCCTCGCGGGGCGTCTCGGTCACGATCACCTCCTCGGGGGCCACCGTCACCTCCTCGCCCTCGACCAGTACCGTCGCCGTGCCGGCCGACCGCAGCGCGGTGGCCAGCGCCGCCGCGTCCGCCGCCGCGATCGCGTTCGCCACCAGCGGAGTCCGCTTCGCGAACCGCGCGCCCAGCGCCCGGTAGTTGCCCTTGGCGCTGTAGTCGATCAGGTCCCCGCCGGCGTCGGCCAGCGGGGAGGTCGCCACCACGTTCAGCTCCTCAAGCAGCTGCGCGCGCAGCTCCTCCGGCAGCGCGCCCCAGCCCGGCGCGCCGACCAGCGCGCGGGACAGCGGCTGCCGGGTCTTCACACCGGAGTCCGCGCGGGTGGCCCGGCCGAGCTCGACCAGGCGGCGGGTGAGCGCCATCTGCTCGGCCAGCTCGGCGTCCACCTGTGCCTCGTCGACCGTCGGCCAGGCCGCCAGGTGCACCGACTCCGGCGCGCCGTCGTCCACCGGGCGCACCATGTCCTGCCACACCCGCTCGGTGATGAACGGCACCATCGGCGCCATCAGCTTGGTCACCGTCTCCAGCGCCTCGTGCAGGGTGGCCAGGGCCGCCGGGTCGGCGTTCCAGAAGCGGCGGCGCGCGCGGCGGACGTACCAGTTGGACAGGTCGTCCACGAACGCCGACAGCAGCTTGCCGACCTTGAGCGTGTCGAACTCGTCCATCGCCGCCGTGACCTCGCGGACCAGGACGTTGACCTCGGAGAGCACCCACCGGTCCAGTGCCGGGCGCTCGGCCGGCCTCGGATCCGCCTCGGACGGCGCCCAGCCGCCGGTGCGCCCGTACAGGGCCTGGAACGCGACCGTGTTCCAGTACGTCAGCAGGGTCTTGCGGACTACTTCCTGGATGGTGGCGTGCCCGACCCGGCGCGCCGACCACGGCGAGCCGCCGGCCAGCATGAACCAGCGCACGGCGTCCGCGCCGTGCTGGTCCATCAGCGGGATCGGCTCCAGGATGTTGCCCAGGTGCTTGGACATCTTGCGGCCGTCCTCAGCCAGGATGTGGCCCAGGCAGAGCACGTTCCGGTACGACGACCGGTCGAACACCAGCGTGCCGACGGCCAGCAGCGAGTAGAACCAGCCGCGGGTCTGGTCGATGGCCTCGGCGATGAAGTCCGCCGGGTAGGCCTGCTCGAACTTCTCCTTCGAGCCCTCCGCGTACGGGTAGCCGTGCTGCGCGAACGGCATCGAGCCGGAGTCGTACCAGCCGTCGATGACCTCCGGCACGCGGGTCGCGGTCTTGGCGCAGTGCGGGCAGGGCAGCGTGACGTCGTCCACGAACGGCCGGTGCGGGTCCAGGTTCGACACGTCCTGCCCGGACAGCGCGCCGAGCTCGGCCAGCGACCCGACCGCGGTCACGTGGTCGTCCTCGCAGACCCACAGCGGCAGCGGCGTGCCCCAGTAGCGCTTGCGGGACAGCGACCAGTCGATGTTGTTGTTCAGCCAGTCGCCGAACCGGCCGTACTTGACGTTGTCCGGGAACCAGTCGGTGGCGTCGTTCTCCCGCATCATCGCGTCCTTGACCGCGGTGGTGCGGATGTACCAGGCCGGCTGCGCGTAGTAGAGCAGCGCGGTGTGGCAGCGCCAGCAGTGCGGGTAGCTGTGCTCGTACTCCAGGTGCTTGAACAGCACCCCGCGCTCGCGCAGGTCGGCGACCAGGACCTCGTCGGCCTTCTTGAAGAAGAGGCCGCCGACCATCGGCACCGACTCCTCGAAGGTGCCGTCGCCGCGGACCGGGTTCACCACCGGCAGGCCGTACTTCTGGCAGGTGGCCAGGTCGTCGGCACCGAAGGCCGGCGCCTGGTGGACAAGGCCGGTGCCGTCCTCCGTCGTGACGTAGTCGGCCAGCACCACGTAGTGCGCGTCCGGGACCTCGACGAGCTGGAACGGCCGCTCGTAGGTCCAGCGCTCCAGCTCGGCGCCCCGGAAGGACTCCCCGGTCGGGCTCCAGCCCTCGCCGAGGGCCTTGCCGACCAGCGGCTCGGCGACCACGACGCGCTCGGTGCCGTCGGAGGCCACCACATAGGCGACGTCCGGGTGCACCGCGACCGCGGTGTTGGACACCAGGGTCCAGGGCGTGGTGGTCCAGACCAGCAGTGCGGCGGTCCCGGCCAGCGGCCCGGAGGTCAGCGGGAAGCGGACGTAGACCGAGGGGTCGACGACCGTCTCGTAGCCCTGCGCCAGCTCGTGGTCGGACAGGCCGGTGCCGCAGCGCGGGCAGTACGGGGCCACCCGGTGGCTCCGCACCAGCAGGCCCTTGTCGAAGATCTGCTTCAACGACCACCACACCGACTCCACGTAGGCCGGGTTCATGGTCCAGTAGGCCTCGTCGGTGTTGACCCAGTAGCCCATCCGCTCGGTGAGCTTCTCGAACTGGTCGACGTGGCGCCGCACCGACTCGCGGCACTTGGCGTTGAACTCGGCGATGCCGTAGGCCTCGATGTCCTGCTTGCTGGTGAAGCCCAGCTCGGCCTCCACCGCCAGCTCCACCGGCAGCCCGTGGCAGTCCCAGCCGGCCTTGCGGTCCACCCGGTGGCCCTGCATGGTCTTGAAGCGCGGGAAGACGTCCTTGAAGACGCGGGCCTCGACGTGGTGGGTGCCGGGGCGGCCGTTGGCGGTCGGCGGGCCCTCGTAGAAGGTCCAGTGCGGCGCGCCCTCGGTGGCGGTGAGGGACTTGGCGAAGATCTCGGCACCGCGCCAGAAGTCGATGATCTCGGCGTCCATCGCCGGGAGATCGAGCTGGGCGCTCACGGGGCGGTACGGCCCCCGCCGGGCTGGGGTCATTGCGCGGTACCTTCCCTCGTCGCGTTCCATGGCCGACGAAGGGACGACACTGACACTGGGTTCCCAAGTGCCGGTACCGCGGTACCACCCTCCTTGACACGCCGTGGTCAGCGGCATGTCCACTCCATTGCGCACCCGGCCGGTTCTACCGGGGCCTGGCGGCCCTTTCCTCCGGCGGCTCGGGGGTGATTTTCACGCGGGGTCCGCCTCCGGGCTCACACCGTCCCCGGATCGCTCGTCGCTCGCTGTCCGCGCTACTCGTCCCGTCGCTGCCCGCTCGGGTACTCGTGCCATTGTAGGCGGTGTGGAGGAGCTCCGGATTCCCATCCGCGTCAAGCCCGGGAGCTCGCGCACCCGGGTTGGCGGGCGGCACGGTGAAACGGCCCTGATTGTGGCCGTGAGCGCCAAGGCGGTGGACGGCGCGGCGACCGAGGCGGCGCTACGGGCGCTCGCGGACGCCTTGGGAATGCCGCGACGCTCAGTGGTGTTGATCACGGGCGCCACTTCGAGGGACAAGGTCGTAGGGGTTTCCACGGACGCTCCGGACGCGGTCCGCGAGGCGGTGCGGGAGCTGCTCGGCTGACGGGCGGACCTGCGAGGACGTCCCCCCGGCCGCCCCGGCCGACCGGTGTTAGCCCGAATGAGTGAATGTTCGGTGCGCATGTGTTCGACGGGAACTGGTGGGCGGGTTGGGACGTTTCTCCCCTCACGAAGCGTGATTAGCGGGGGCCCGGCGCGGGCACGCTACACGACGCGTGTGAGTAGGGGGCGGACGGTTTGGCTGTGATGTGCAGCCACGCACGGTTCGAGTGAACTGCCGCCACGTCAGAGAGCGAGGATGACGGCCGTGACGACGAGTAGGACGAAGGCATCAGAGACGGCCACGGGGGCCACGCACGCCGCGACCAGCGCGGCGAAGACCGCGCCGAAGAAGGGCGCGGCGGCCGGCAAAGCGGTGCCCAAGCCGACTCGGGCCGCGACGGGGGCCACGGCCTCCCCGCCCAACCGCCGGCCGGGCGCCGGTGAGGCGAGGCGGTCGGCGAGCGGGCCGGCCGCTGCTGTTACCGGGACGAACAAGGAGACTCCGATGACGGTCGCAGAGGTGACGGAGCCGGTCACGGCCGGTGTGGGCGGGCTGCCGCCGTACCGCGCGAACGAGGACCCGTGGACCGCCGAGGAGGTCGCCGAGCTCCAGGCCGAACTGGAGGGCGACGCCGCCCGGCTGCACCGGGAGATCACCACCGCCGAGACCGGCATCGCCGACCTGCTGCGCGACTCCGGCGAGGGCGCCGGCGACGACCAGGCCGACGCCGGGACCAAGAACTTCGAGCGCGAGCACGAGATGGCGATAGCGAACAACGCGCGCGAGATGCTCCAGCAGACCGAGCGGGCGCTGGCCCGGCTGGCGGCCGGGACGTACGGCGTGTGCGAGTCGTGCGGCGAGCCGGTCGGCAAGTACCGGCTCCAGGCGTTCCCGCGGGCCACGCTGTGCATGAGCTGCAAGCAGCGGCAGGAGCGGCGCTGAGCGGTGCCGGCCGGCGCCGAGCAGTGCCGAGCAGTGCTGACCGGCGCTGAGCGGAGCTGACCGGCACGTCCTGGCCTGACCGGCACCGGGAGCGGTGCCCGGCGCGCCTCGCGCACGCGGCCGAGGTGGGCCGAGGTGGCCGAGGTGGGACGAGGTGGGAATCGGGCCCGGGTCCGCCTGGGTCCGACAGCGGGCGGCCGCCCACGCGGCCGCCGCCGGTGAAGATCCACGCCGGTTCCCGGTGATCCACACCGGACCGCTTCCCGCCGAATGTAGGGTGTGCGCGTGGCTTCAGAAGTGCGTACCGATTCAGAGACGGCCGGGAACGCGGCCACGTCGCGCGCAGGCGCGGGCGCTGCCGGCGAGCGTGGGAACCGTGAGCACGGTGAGCCCCCCGCGACTGTAGAGAACACTGAGAGCGTTGTGACTTCTGAAGTTGTCGAGGCCGCCGCGGCGGCCGATGCCCCGGCTGTGGACGATGCGGTGGACGGCGGGTCGGAGCGGCCCGGTGCGGAGCCGTCGGGTTCGGAGGCCTCTGGTTCGGAGTTGTCGTCCGGTGCAGAGCCTTCCGCCTCGGAGCCGTCCGACGCCGTGAGCCAGGACTCGGGTTCCGGCGCGGGCACGGGCCCGGACGTGCCGGTGTCCCGCAAGCCGCGCCGCCTCCCGGTGCTGATCGCGGTCGCGGCGCTGGCCCTGGCCATCGACGTGATCAGCAAGATGCTGGTGGTCCAGCACCTGACCGACCGCGACCCGATCCACGTGCCCGGCGGGTTCCTGAACCTGACCCTGATCCGCAACTCCGGGGCCGCGTTCTCCATCGGCGAGGGCCAGACCTGGGTGTTCACCATCATCGCGGGCGCCGTGGTGTTCGTGATCCTGCGGGTCTCGCGCAACCTGCGCTCTCTGCCCTGGGCCTGTGCGCTGGGGCTGCTGCTCGGCGGCGCGCTGGGCAACCTCTCGGACCGGATCTTCCGCGAGCCCGGGCTGTTCCGCGGGCACGTCGTGGACTTCCTCCAGTTCCCGACCTTCCCGCTGGTGCACTACGACTTCCCGGTGTTCAACCTCGCCGACTCGGCGATCGTGGCCGGCGGGTGCTTGATGGTGCTGCTGTCGTTCCTCGGGATGCAGCCGGACGGCTCGCGGCACACGGCGCCGGCGGCCGAGGACGACGACGCGTCCTCCGACAACCCCTCGGGCGGCTCCGCTCCGGCCGAGTGATCCGAGCGGCCCCCGCGCTGCCGGATAATGGGGACCATGTCTGATCTCCGCAGCCTCCCCATCCCGGACGGTCTGGAGGGCGAGCGCCTCGACGCCGCCCTGGCCCGCATGTTCGGCCTGTCGCGCACCCGCGCCGCCGAACTGGCCGCGGCCGGCCTGGTCCGCGTGGACGGTGCCGAGGCCGGCAAGTCCGACCGCGTCCGCGGCGGTGCCTGGCTGGAGATCGAACTGCCCCCGGCGGCCGACCCGGTGGCGGTGAAGGCCGAGGCCGTCGAGGGCATGCGCATCGTCCACGACGACGACGACATCGTCGTGATCGACAAGCCGGTCGGCGTCGCGGCCCACCCCAGCCCCGGCTGGCTCGGCACCACCGTCGTCGGCGGGCTGGCCGCGGCCGGCTACCGCATCTCCACCTCCGGCGCCGCCGAACGCCAAGGCGTCGTCCACCGCCTCGACGTCGGCACCAGCGGCCTGATGGCCGTCGCCAAGAGCGAGCGCGCCTACACCCTGCTCAAGCAGGCCTTCCGCGACCGCACCGTCGACAAGCGCTACCACACCCTGGTCCAGGGCCACCCCGACCCGATGCGCGGCACCGTCGACGCCCCGATCGGCCGCCACCCGCACCATGACTACAAGTTCGCGGTGGTCAGGGACGGCAAGGACAGCGTGACGCACTACGAGACGCTGGAGGCGTACCGCGCGGCGACCCTGCTGGCGATCAAGCTGGAGACGGGCCGGACGCACCAGATCCGCGTGCACATGGCGGCGCTGAAGCACCCCTGCGTGGGCGACTTGCAGTACGGAGCCGACCCGAAGCTGGCCGAGCGCCTGGGGCTGGGACGGCAGTGGCTGCACGCGGTGAGCCTGGGGTTCGAACACCCGGGGACGGGGGAGTGGGTGCAGTTCGAGAGCTCGTACCCGGACGATCTGCAGGCGGCGCTGGATCAGATCGCGGCGGAGAGCTGAGGGGCGGCGGTCACCGCGCGCCTACTCCTTGCCGATCGGAGCCAGCACCGCCTCCGTGAGGCGCACCAGCTCGTCCGGCGCCAGCTCGATCTCCATCCCGCGCTTGCCCGCGGAGCAGAACATCGTGTCGAACAGCAGCGCGCTCTCGTCGATCACGGTCGGGAGCTGCTTGCGCTGGCCCAGCGGCGACACGCCGCCGAGCACGTAGCCGGTGGTGCGGGTGACCGCGGCCGGGTCGGCCATCGCCGCTTTCTTGCCGCCGACGGCGCCGGCCAGGGCCTTCAGGTCCAGGCTGCCCGCGACCGGGACCACGGCCACTGTCAGCACTCCGTCGACGTCGGCGACCAGGGTCTTGAACACGCGCTCGGGCTCGACGCCCATGACGTCGGCGGCCTCCTTGCCGTAGGAGGCGGCGGAGGGGTCGTGGTCGTAGGTGTGGACCGTGAATTCGACGCCCGCCTTGGTGAGCACTGCTGTCGCCGGGGTTCCACTCGCCTGACGGTTCTTGGCCATGGGGCAATGCTGCCAGAAGCCTTGTCCCTTCCCTTCTGCCCCTCCCGGCTGCCATGTGCGGCCCCGGCATGAAAAGCTGATAGACGATGAACGACCAGACTTCGCCGACTGCCGGTGGGCAGGGCCCGGGTTCCCCAGCGGCGCGGAACCCCTTCCACGAGCCGCAGAGCGGGCAGGGGCTCCCGGGCGTGCCGCGGTTCGACGATCGGAAGGGCGGTCGGCCCGGCCTGCGCACCCTGCTGCGGGACTGGCGCGCCGATCTGCTGGCGGGCGGGATCCTGCTGACCGTCGGCGTGCTGCTGGGGGTGCTGGCCGGCATGGCCTGGTACCGGTTCGCGCCCACGGTGTGGCTGACCATCCCGGCCGACGCCGTGCCCCAGGTGAAGGCCGGCATCGACCAGTCCGCGCTGCTGGTGGCGCCGGAGGCGAAGGGCATCGCCAGCGTCGACGGGTACTACTTCCTGTTCACCGCCGCGGCCGGGCTGCTGCTCGGGGTGCTCGGGTTCTGGCTCGGGCGGCGCGGCTTCCTGGCCGGGCGGGACCGGCTCGGCCAGCGCGACGGCGCGGGCGTGGGGGCGTGGGTCGGGGTGCTGCTCGGCAGCCTGGCCGCCTCGACGCTGGCCGCGGCGCTGGGCCGCTGGATCTCGATGCCCGACCCGCTGGTGCTGCTGCACACCATCGCCGCCGGGCACAACTTCCACGCCCCGGTCGCGCTGCACGCCCAGGGGCTCTACCTGGCGGGGCCGGCGCTGGGCACGGTGCTGTTCCTGGCGCTGACCGCCGCCTTCACCAAGCCGTCGCCGCCGCCGTGGCAGTCGTACGAGCAGCGGTCTCCGGTGTTCTTCACGGCGGACAACCCGTACGGGCTCCCGGGCGGCGCGCCGCAGACCGACGCCACACCGGACGCTTCGAACAAAGATGCGAATGGCGGATCGGGCGGCGGCTCGAACGACGCTTCCCCGTCGGGGGACGCGTCGGGGAGCGCCTCTCAGCAGGCCGATCCCTCGCGGAACTGATCGCACAAGTACGGAACCGGGGCGCCCAGCGCCCCGGTTCTTCTGTTTATACCCGCCGGGTCACTAGCGCCGCCGTCGCAGCAGATCCACCGCCGGCAGCGACGGCAGCGCCTTCAAGATCCCCGTCTCCCGACGCAGGATCTTCGCCTCCGCCCGGAGCCGTTCCGTCGTGGTCTCGGTGGTCAGCAGCCGCTGCTTCTCGTAGACGTCCAGCACGGTCGCGGCTCCGATCAGGTACGACAGCACCGTCGGGTCCTCCGGCAGTTCGGGTATCGCCCCCACCTGCACTCCGCGCAGCTCCGACAGCGCCGCCTGGTACTTGCGGAACAACGCGGTCAGCCCGGGCGCCAGCACCTCCGCGTCCGGCCCGGCCACCTCGTCCAGCAGCTCCACCTCGCCGCGCGCGTACGGTCCGTCGTCGTCGTACGACTCCAGCCGGAACCGGTGCACGCCGGTGGTGGTGATGTCGAAGCGCCCGTCCTCGTACTCCACGATCGAGTCGATCTCGGCGGTGCAGCCCATGTCGTACAGCGCGGTGACGTTGCCGTGGCCGACCTCGTGGCCGTCCTTTATGGCCAGTACGCCGAACCGGCGCGGCGCGCCCTCCGGCAGCGCCGACAGGTCGCGCACCAGCTGCCGGTAACGATGCTCGAAGATGTGCAGGGGCAGCACGACGCCGGGGAAGAGCACGCTTCCGAGGGGGAACAGCGGCAGCTCTGTCGTCGTCACGAACCCAATCTAGTCGTACCGCCCGGGAGGCTGCTCATTCTGCGGACGCTCCGGTCCGGGCCGGAGCGCGGAACTACAATCAGTGAGGTGATCACTCGTGTCGACCTGTGCGGTCGCGCTCCGGATCCGGTCCAGGCCGATCCTCGCGCGCTGTCCGCTGGCAGGGCGCCGCAGGCCGCCCGCACGCCGGACCCTAGAGTGAACGGTATTCCGAGCACGAAGGGTGTCCTCTGGTCATGACCGGCAGTTACGCCGCCGCGGGACTGGTGTTCCTCGGCCTTTTCCTTCTCGGCGGGTCCTTCTCGCTGTTCAAGCAGGCCTCCGGCAACGGAGGCATGCGGGTGATGTCGCTGATGCTGGTGCTCTGCGCCGGGATGTCGATCGCCGCCGGGGTGATGCGCTGGTGACCCGGCCCAACGTTGTGGTGCTCGACTACGGTTCGGGCAACATCCGCTCCGCCGAGCGCGCGCTGGAGCGGGCCGGCGCGCAGGTCGAGGTCTCGGCCGACTTCGACACCGCGCTCAACGCCGACGGGCTGTTCGTCCCCGGCGTCGGCGCCTACGAGGCGTGCATGACCGGGCTGAAGGCGGTGCGCGGGGACCGGATCATCGGGCGGCGCCTGGCCGGCGGCCGTCCCGTGCTCGGCATCTGCGTCGGCATGCAGATCCTGTTCGACCGCGGGGTCGAGCACGGCGTGGTCACCGAGGGCTGCGGCGAGTGGCCCGGGACCGTCGAGCGGCTGGACGCGCCGATCATCCCGCACATGGGCTGGAACACCCTCGACGTCGCGGCCGGGAGCAAGCTGTTCGCGGGCCTGGACGCCGACGCCCGCTTCTACTTCGTGCACTCCTACGCGGTGCGCAAGTGGGAGCTGACCGACACCGGGCGGATGGCCGCGCCGCTGGTCACCTGGGCCACGCACGGCGAGCCGTTCGTCGCCGCGGTGGAGAACGGGCCGCTGGCCGCGACCCAGTTCCATCCGGAGAAGTCCGGCGACGCCGGGGCCCACGTGCTCGCGAACTGGCTCCAGCAGCTGTCCTGACCCGGGCTGCCCGCTCCTGCGCCCGTTTTCCTTACCCGCTCATCAGCACCTGTTCTCAGCACCCGTTCATCAGCATCCGTTCTCAGCATCCGTTCTCAACGCCCGTTCCCAGGAACGGCCCGGCAGACCCAAGGACTCACAGCGATGCCCGGCTACCTCGAACTCCTCCCCGCCGTCGACGTCGCCGACGGCCAGGCCGTCCGCCTCGTGCAGGGCGCCGCGGGCTCGGAGACCTCCTACGGCGACCCGCTCGCGGCCGCGCTGGCCTGGCAGCAGGCCGGCGCCGAGTGGATCCACCTGGTCGACCTGGACGCCGCCTTCGGCCGCGGCTCCAACGCCGAACTGCTCGCCGACGTCGTCCGCAAGCTCGACGTGCGGGTCGAGCTCTCCGGCGGCATCCGCGACGACGAGTCGCTGACCCGGGCCCTGGCCACCGGCTGCGAGCGCGTCAACCTGGGCACCGCGGCCCTGGAGACCCCGGAGTGGGTGCGCAAGGCCATCGGCGAGCACGGCGACAAGATCGCCGTCGGCCTCGACGTGCGCGGCACCACGCTGTCCGCGCGCGGCTGGACCAAGGACGGCGGCGAGCTGTACGACGTGCTGGCCCGCCTGGACGCCGACGGCTGCGCACGGTACGTCGTCACCGACGTGAACCGCGACGGCACCCTCACCGGCCCGAACCTGGAGCTGCTGCGCAACGTCTGCGCCGCCACCGACAAGCCGGTCGTCGCCTCCGGCGGCGTGTCCTCGCTGGAGGATCTGGCGGCCCTGGCCACACTCGTGCCGATCGGCGTCGAGGGCGCTATCGTCGGCAAGGCGCTCTACGCGGGCGCCTTCACGCTCGAAGCAGCCCTCGAACTCACCAGGAGTGCGTGAGAAGATGAGCAATGTCCAGCGGATCGGTTCGGGTGGCCCGTGGGAGGCCAAGTACGGCTACTCCCGCCTGGTGGTCGCCGGCCCCCACGCCTGGGTCTCGGGGTGCACCGCCACCATCGACGGCGTGGTCCAGGGCAACGGCGACCCCTACACCCAGATGAAGGTCGCGCTGGACATCGCGCGCAAGGCGCTGGCCGAGGCCGGCTTCGAGCTCGCCGACGTGGTCCGCACCCGCTGGTACGTGGCGCACGCGCGCGACGTCGACGCCGTGGGCCGGGCGCACGCCGAGGTCTTCGGCGAGTGCCCGCCGGCCGCCACCATGCTGGTGGTCTCCGCGCTGGTCGACCCCGGGATGCTGGTGGAGGTCGAGCTGGACGCCTACCGGACCGTCCCCGCCGAGCCGGCCGGGCAGGCCGCCCCCGCCGAGTGAGCCGGTCCGGCCGGGCAGACCGATTCGGCCGGGCAAGCACAGATTGAACAAGTACAGACAGATCGAACCCTGATGAGGAGCCGAACGTGAGCACCGCCGCCCTCGGCCAGCTGGCCGTCCGCGTGATCCCGTGCCTGGACGTCGACGCCGGCCGCGTGGTGAAGGGCGTCAACTTCGAGAACCTGCGCGACGCCGGCGACCCGGTGGAGCTGGCCCGCGCCTACGACGCCGCCGGCGCCGACGAGCTGACGTTCCTGGACGTCACCGCCTCCTCCGACGCCCGCGGCACCGTCTACGACGTCGTGGGCCGCACCGCCGACCAGGTGTTCATCCCGCTCACCGTCGGCGGCGGCGTCCGCTCCGCCGACGACGTCGACCGGCTGCTGCGCGCCGGCGCCGACAAGGTCGGCGTCAACACCGCCGCCGTGGCCCACCCCGAGCTGATCGCCGAGATCGCCGACCGCTTCGGCAACCAGGTCCTGGTGCTGTCCGTCGACGCCCGCCGCTGCCCCGAGGGCGTGCACACCGCGTCCGGCTACGAGGTCACCACGCACGGCGGCCGCCGCTCCACCGGCATCGACGCCGTGGCGTGGGCGGCGCGCGCCGCCGAGCTCGGCGCCGGCGAGATCCTGCTGAACTCGATCGACGCCGACGGCATGAAGCAGGGCTTCGACCTGGAGATGCTCGCGGCGGTCCGGGCGGCCGTCACGGTCCCGCTGATCGCCTCCGGCGGGGCCGGCGCGGTCGGCCACTTCGCCCCGGCGGTCGGCGTCGGCGCGGACGCGGTGCTGGCCGCCTCGGTGTTCCACTTCGGCGACGTGTCGATCGGCGAGGTGAAGTCCTCGCTGCGCGAGTCGGGCTACCCGGTGCGCTGATCGGCGCACCGGTACGGCTGCATCGCGCGATGCACCCCGGGTACATCGCGCGATGCAGACGGCGTCCGCCGGGACTCGCCATCGCGGCGGACGACCGGAGGCGCCGGTTTTTCTAACGTGGACCCATGATCGAGGCAAGAAGCCTGACGAAACGCTACGGCGCCAAGACCGCCGTGGCCGACTTGTCCTTCACCGTGCGCCCGGGCATCGTCACCGGGTTCCTGGGTCCCAACGGGGCCGGCAAGTCGACGACCATGCGGATGATCCTGGGCCTGGACCGGCCGAGCTCGGGCAGCGTGACGGTGAACGGCAAGGCCTACGCCGAGCACACCGCGCCGCTGCACGAGGTCGGCGCGCTGCTGGAGGCCAAGGCGATCCATACCGGCCGCACCGCGTACAACCACCTGCTGGCGCTGGCCGCCACCACCGGCATCCCGCGCTCGCGGGTGGACGAGGTGATCGACGTCGTCGGGCTGCGGGAGGTGGCGCGCAAGCGGGCCGGCGGGTTCTCCCTGGGCATGGGCCAGCGCCTCGGCATCGCCAGCGCGCTGCTCGGCGACCCGGACACGCTGATCCTGGACGAGCCGGTGAACGGGCTCGACCCCGAGGGCATCCTGTGGATCCGGAACCTGCTGAAGGACCTGGCGTCCGAGGGCCGCACGGTGTTCGTCTCCAGCCACCTGATGAGCGAGATGGCGCTGACCGCCGAACACCTGATCGTGATCGGGCAGGGCCGGCTGATCGCCGACACCTCGGTCGCCGAGTTCATCTCCCGGGCCTCCTCCGGCAGCGTGAAGGTGCGCAGCCCGCACGCCGCGCGGCTGCGGGAGCTGCTGGCCGGGCCGGACGTCACCGTCTCCTCCGCCGAGGAGGGCACGCTGACCGTCGCCGGCCTCACCAGCGACCGCATCGGCACCATCGCCGCCGAGAACCAGATCACGCTGTTCGAGCTGGCCCCGAAGGAGGCGTCGCTGGAGGAGGCGTTCATGGAGCTGACCAACGACGCTGTCGAGTACCGCGCGCCCGCTTCCGGAACCGGGACCGCCAAGCCCGTGGCCGCCCCGGCCACCGGCTCGAACACCGGCTCGGAGACCGACTCGAACCCTGACGTCGAGGTGACCGCATGACCGCCCTCACCGGCACCGGCGCCGAGTCCGGCATCCCGACCGCCGCCGCGACCCGCCGCCCCCACACCGGCAAGGTCACCCAGACCCGCGTCCTGACCAGCGAGTGGATCAAGTTCCGCTCCCTGCGCTCCTCCTACTGGTCGCTGCTCGTCGGCTGCGGCGCCATGATCGCGCTGGGCCTGCTGTTCAGCCTGGTGATCACCAAGAAGTGGGACACCATGCCCCAGGTGCGGCGGCGCGAGTTCGACGCCATCACCGTCCCGCTGCGCGGCTACTTCCTCGCCCAGCTCGCGGTCGGCGTCCTCGGCGTCATGGTGGTCACCGGTGAGTACTCCACCGGCATGATCCGCGCCAGCCTGTCGGCGGTGCCGCGGCGCCTGCCGGTGCTGTGGGCCAAGGCGGCGGTCTTCGCCGCCGCGGTGTGGATCACCACCACCGTGACCGCCTTCGCCTGCTTCTTCATCGGCCAGACCTTCTTCGGCAGCAAGCACATCCAGGCCGACCTGTCGACGCCGGGCGCGCTGCGCATCGTCTTCGGCACCGGCCTGTACCTGACCGTGGTCGGCCTGCTCGGCGTCGGCCTGGGCACCATCATCCGCAGCACCGCCGGCGCCATCGCGGCGCTGTTCGCCACGCTGCTGGTGCTTCCGGTCCTCGGCGAGGTCTTGAACTTCACCTCGTTCGGCGACAAGGTCAATCCGTACCTGCCGAGCAACGCCGGCCAGGCGCTGCTGGTGGTGCACACCGAGGCGTCCGGACAGATGCGGCCGTGGCCCGGATTCGCGCTGTTCGTCGGGTACGCCGTGGCCACGTTCGTGGTGGCGGCCTACCTGATGAAGAAGCGAGACGCGTGACCCTGACCGCTGTGCACCCTGAAGACCCCGGCGCCCGCCGGGGTCTTCAGGGCGTCCTGACCCGGGTGCAGGGGTGGGCGGCCGGGAAGACCGTGGCCGCCGACACCCTGCTCGTCGCGGTGCTGATGCTTCCGGCGGGGACGCATGTCTTCGTGCACGACCACGTCCGCGCGTACGCCGCGTGGGCGCTGCTGTTCGGCATGTTCGTGCCGCTGGTCCTCCGGCGCCGCCATCCGGTCCCGGTCTTCGCCGTGATCGCGTTCTGCGGCCTGGTGCAGTACCTGACCGCGCTGCTGATCCCGCTGGTCGACATCAGTCTGCTGATAGCGCTGTACTCGGTGGCCGCGCACGCCGCCCTGCGGTACACCCTCGGCGCGGTCGCCGTGATGGAGTTCGGCGCGGTGCTGGCCTCCACCGCGCATTGGGCGCGCGAGCCGGGCTGGGTGCGCAAATTCGTCTTCCTGTCCGGCATGGTGACCGCCGCGACGGTCCTCGGCATCAACACCAGGACTCGCCGGGCCTATCTGGACTCCCTGGTGGAGCGGGCACGCCGGCTGGAGTTCGAACGCGACCAGCAGGCCCAGATCGCCGCCGCCTCCGAACGCGCGTCGATCGCCCGCGAGGTGCACGACGTGGTGACGCACAGCCTGTCGGTCATGGTCGCGCTGACCGACGGCGCCTCGTTCGCCATGCACACCACCCCGGACCGGGCGGCCGAGGCCGTGGCGCGGGCCTCGGAGGTCGGCCGGCAGGCGATCACGGACATGCAGCGGGTGCTCGGCGTGCTGCGCGGGTCGGGGTCCGGGACGATGGCCGAACTGCACCCGCAGCCGGGGCTGGCCCAGCTGGACACGCTGCTGACCGAGGTCCGGCTGGCCGGGCTGCCGGTGGAGCTGGTGGTCGGCGGGGCCCGGCCGGAGGTGACGCCGGGGGTGGAGCTGGCCGTCTACCGGGTCGTGCAGGAGGCGCTGAACAACACGCGCAAGCATGCCGGGCGCGGGGTGTCGGCGCGCGTGGCGCTGAGCTACAGCCAGGAGGCGGTCGAGGTGGTGGTGGTCGACGACGGGGTGGCCGGTGCCGACCTCGGCTCCGGCCCCGGCTTCGACTTCGACCTCGCTCAAGACCTCGGCGTCGGCGTCGGCGGCCATGGCATCGCCGGCATGCGGGAGCGGGTCGCGGTGTTCGGCGGCACGCTGGACGCCGGCCCGCGACCGGGCGGCCGCGGCTGGCGGGTGCGGGCCCGTGTGCCGGTTCCGGCGGCGGTGGAGGTCTCGGTCGCGTCGTGCGCCACGCCCGCGGCCGGATCCCGGGCAGCAGGGTCCCGGGCAGCAGGGCCCCGGGCGGCCGGTGACGCCCCGTGATCACGGTCCTGCTGGTCGACGACGCCCCCTTGCTGCGCATGGGCTTCCGAATGGTGCTGGAGGCGCAGCCCGACTTCTCGGTCGTCGGCGAGGCCGGCGACGGGATCGAAGCCGTCGCCCGCACCGCGGACCTGCGCCCGGACATCGTCCTGATGGACGTCCGCATGCCCGGCGTCGACGGGATCGAGGCCACCGCGCGCATCACCGCCGCCGCGCTGCCCTCCCAGGTCCTCATCCTCACCACCTTCGACCTGGACGAGTACGCCTTCGCCGCGCTGCGCGCCGGGGCTGCCGGGTTCCTGCTGAAGAACGCCCACCCCTCCGAGCTGATAGCCGGGATCCGCACCGTGGCGGCCGGGGACGGGGTGGTGGCCCCGCGCGTCACCCGCCAGCTCATCGAGGCGTTCGTCCGCCAGTCGCCCGCGGCCGGCGGACCCCGCGCCGACGTCCGCCTGGAGCGGCTCACCGACCGCGAGCGGGAGGTCCTGGTGGAGATCGCCCGCGGCCGGTCCAACGCCGAGATCGCGGAGACCCTGCACCTGTCGGAGGCCACGGTGAAGACTCATGTGAGCCGGATCCTGCCGAAGCTCGAACTGCGCGACCGGGTCCAGGCCGTGGTGTACGCGTACGAGGTGGGACTGGTCGTGGTCGGGTCGTGACCGGTGGCGTCCGGCACCGTGCGACAAACCGGGGGTAACACCCGAAGTTCTGGAATGGGTTTTACCTCGTGAGGCGTTGTCCGCCATTGTGTAGCCGGGGCACGGTGTCGGCTTTGGGGTAAGGGCGGTGGAGTTGAGTACGGAGAGTTTGCAGTCCGCTGCGCGCACGCAGAAATCCATCCTGCGGCGGGGGTTCGGCCTGCTCGGGATCGCGATCCGGACCGAGCCGAGGGTCTTCGCGGCGGCGGTCGCCGGCAGCGCCGTCTACGGCGTCATGACGGTCGGATCGGCCTGGGCCGTGGGCTGGGCCACCGACCATGCGGTACTCCCGGCGTTCCGCGACGGCAAGGCCCCGGTCGGGGCCACGCTCGGCGCCGGGGTGCTGATCCTCGGGGTGGCCCTGGCCAAGGTGCTGGGCATCATCGGCCGGCGGCTGCTGGCCGGCGTGATGCAGTTCCGGCTCCAGGCCCGCTACCGCCGCTCGGTCTCCGAGCGCTACCTCCAGCTGCCGCTGTCCTGGCACCGCCGCCACCCGACCGGGCAGCTGCTGTCCAACGCCGGGTCCGACGTCGACATGGCCTGGCAGTTCATCGCGCCGCTGCCGATGTCGCTGGGCGTGCTGATCATGATGGTCGCGGCCCTGGTGTCGATGCTGCTCACCGACCCGGTGCTGGCGATCGTCGGCTTCCTGCTGTTCCCGGCGATCATCGTGCTGAACACCGTCTACCAGCGGTTCGCCGCGCCCCGGCTGGCCGCCGCGCAGGAGCAGCGGGCCGGCGTCGCCGAGATCGCGCACGAGTCGTTCGACGGCGGCCTGGTCGTGAAGACGCTGGGCCGGGAGGACGTCGAGACCGAGCGCTTCGCCACCGCCGCCGACCGGCTGCGCGACGCGAACATCGCCGCCGGCCGGGCCCGGGCCTTCTTCGACCCGGCGCTGGAGGCGGTGCCGAACCTCGGCGTGCTGGTCGCGCTGCTGATCGGCACCTCCCGGGTGGCGTCCGGGGCGGTCGAGCCCGGCCAGGTCGTGCAGATCGCCTACCTGATCACGCTGCTCGCGTTCCCGCTGCGGGCCATCGGCTGGGTGCTCGGCGAGCTGCCGCGCGCGGTCGTCGGGTACGAGCGGGTGAAGGCCGTGCTGGACGCGCGCGGCGACATGGAGTTCGGCGCCGATGTCGCCCCCGCCACTACCGGCGAGGACGGGACCGGGACCGGGACCCCGGCGGCCGCCTCCAGCGCCGCGACCGTCGAACTGGACCACGTCGGCTTCGGCTACGACGGCCAGGACATCCTGCGGGACGTCTCCCTGACCCTGCGCCCCGGCGCCACGATCGCCCTGGTCGGGCCCACCGGCGCCGGCAAGTCCACGCTGACCTCGCTGCTGGCGCGGCTGTCCGACCCGACCTCCGGCACGGTCCGGCTGAACGGCCACGACCTGCGCGACTTCGCCCGCGGCGAGGTCCCGGCGCAGGTCGCGCTGGTGCCGCAGCAGACCTTCCTGTTCCAGGACAGCATCCGCGACAACATCCGCCTGGACCGGGACGCCGACGACGAGCGGATCTGGGCCGCGCTGCGGCTGGCGCAGGCCGAGCGGTTCGTGAAGCGGCTGCCCGAGGGCCTGGACACCGTCATCGGCGAGCGCGGCGCCACGCTGTCCGGCGGCCAGCGCCAGCGCCTGGCGCTGGCCCGGGCGCTGATCCGGGAGCCGCGCCTGCTGATCCTGGACGACTGCACCGCCAGCGTCGACCCGCAGGTGGAGGCCGCGATCCTGGGCGGGCTGCGGGAGGCGGCCGGCGAGGGCACGCTGGCCTCGACGGTGCTGGTGGTCGCCTACCGCAAGGCGACGATCGCGCTTGCCGACGAGGTGGTGTACCTGGAGCACGGCCGGATCGTGGACCAGGGCACGCACCTCGACCTGGTGGAGCGCTGTACCGGCTACCGCGACCTGATCACCGCCTACGAGCGGGACCATGACGAACGGGCCCATGACGAGCGGGCCCATGACGAGCGGACGGCCGGGGACCTCCCCGAACCGCGCGACGGCGAACTCCAGGAGGCCGGGCGATGAGCACCGCGACCCTCGACCCGAAGCCGGCCCCGGCCGGCTACCAGCTCCCGGAGGCCACCGACGGCGGCTACGCGGTCCTGCGCCGCGGGCTGCGCCTGGCCCCGGAGTTCACCAAGGGCCTGGGCGTCACCGTCCTGCTCGCGACGATCTCCACCCTCGGGCGGCTGGTGGTCCCGCTGACCGTGCAGCAGACGCTGGACCGCGGCATCCTCGCCAAGGGCGGGCCGGACTACGGCGTGGTCCGCACGATGGTCGCGGTCAGCGCCGTGGCGGTGCTGATCACGGCGGTGTCGGCGTACCTGATGAACGTGCGGCTCTACACCTCCAGCGAGCGCGGGCTGGCCTCGGTGCGCACCAAGGCGTTCCGGCACGTGCACGACCTGTCGCTGCTGCACCAGCAGGCCGAGCAGCGCGGGGCCCTGGTGAGCCGGGTCACCAGCGACATCGACACCGTCACCGTGTTCATCCAGCAGGGCGGCATGATGCTGTTCATCGCCGCGGCGCAGGTCCTGGTCGTGACCATCGTGATGGCCGTCTACTCCTGGCAGCTGACGCTGCTGGTGTGGGCGTGCTTCGTGCCGATGTTCCTCATCATGCGGCGGATCCAGGCCCGCACCGGGCGCGCGTACCGGAAGGTGCGGCGCCGCTACGGCCAGATGCTCGGCGAGGTGTCCGAGGCGCTGGTCGGCGCGGACGTGCTGCGGGCGTACGGGATCGAGGACCGCGCCGGGCGCCGCATCGGCCAGGCCGTGGACTCCACGCGCGATTCGCAGCTGCGCACGCAGCGGCTGATCGTCATCACCTTCTCGATGGGCGAGCTGGTGGCCGGTCTGGCGACCGCGGGCATCGTCGTGCTCGGCGTGCTGCTGGGCGTCGACGGCCAGCTGACCGCGGGCGAGCTGGCGGCGATGCTGTTCCTGGTGACGCTGTTCATCTCCCCGGTGCAGTTCGGCACCGAGATGCTGAACGAGGCCCAGAACGCGATCGCCGGCTGGCGCCGCATCGTCGGCCTGCTGGAGGCGCCGCCGGACGTCGTGGACCCCGGTGCCGCGGCCGGCGTCGCCCCGCCCGCCGGGCCGCTCGGCGTCGGCTTCGAGGACGTGGTGTTCGCCTACCCCGGCGGCGCCACGGTGCTGCCCTCGCTGACGACCGAGATCAGGCCGCGCACCCGCGTCGCGGTGGTCGGCGAGACCGGCTCGGGCAAGACGACGTTCGCCAAGCTGCTGACCCGGCTGATGGACCCCTCCGCCGGCCGCATCGTGATCAACGGCGTGCCGTTGAAGGACGTCGACTTCGAGACCCTCCGCTCGCGCATGGTCATGGTCCCGCAGGACGGGTTCCTGTTCGACATGACCGTCGGTGACAACGTCCGCTACGGCAGGCCGGGCGCCACCGACGACGAGGTCCGCCGCGCCTTTGACGACCTGGGCCTGGCCGACTGGCTCGACGGCCTCCCCGACGGCCTGGCGACCCGCGTCGGCCAGCGCGGCGAGTCCCTGTCCGCCGGCGAGCGCCAGCTCGTGGCCCTGGCCCGGGCCTACATCGCCGACCCCGACCTCCTGGTCCTGGACGAGGCCACCTCCGCCGTCGACCCCGCCACCGAGGTCCGCATCACCCGCGCCCTCGACGGCCTCACCCGCGGCCGCACCTCGATCGCCATCGCCCACCGCCTGTCCACCGCCGAGGCCGCCGACGAGGTGTTCGTCTTCGACGCCGGGCAGATCGTGGAGCGGGGCCCGCACCGCGAACTGGTGACGGCGGGCGGGGTGTACTCGCGGCTGCACGAGAGCTGGGCGCGGCAGCAGCGGTCGTAGTAGTCGGCGCCGCAGTGGAGGGGGAGTACCTGGGTGTCACTCGGCGCTCAGGTACTCCAACGCCGCCACCGCGAACCGCGGCCACAGCTCCTCGTGCGCGGGCGGCACCTCGACCCAGTCCTTCATCGTCTCGCGGGCGGCGCGCCGTCCGCAGTCCGGACCGGCGGTCCCGGGCGGGGGGCGGGGGAGAGAATGGTGGGCATGAGTGATGAAGTCCTCGACCCCGCCCTCGTTGCCCGCCTCAAGCGGGACGAGCACGGCCTGTTCGCGGCGATCGCGCAGCAGTACGACACCGGTGAGGTGCTGATGCTGGCGTGGATGGACGACGAGGCGTTGCGCCGCACGCTGGCTACCGGGCGGGTGACGTACTGGTCGCGGTCGCGGGCCGAGTACTGGACCAAGGGCGACACCTCGGGGAACGTGCAGCTGCTCAAGTCCGCGGCCCTGGACTGCGACGGAGACGTGGTGCTGCTGAAGGTGGACCAGAGCGGCGGGGCCTGCCACACCGGGGACCGGACGTGCTTCGACGCCGGGACGCTGCCGCTCGGCTGAGCCCCGAGCGGGAACGCGGCCCCCTGCCCGGGTCCCGACCGGGACCCTGGCACACCGCCCCGAACGCCTCTGGGACAATCGTCCCCATGACGGCCTTCCCCCCGGGAGTGGACACCCCCGACCTGCCCACCTTCGCCGAGCTGGCCCGGGACCGCCGGGTGATCCCGGTGGTCCGCCGCGTGCTGGCCGACGGCGAGACGCCGGTCGGCCTGTACCGCAAGCTGGCCGGCGAGCGCCCCGGCACCTTCCTGCTGGAGTCGGCCGAGCACGGCATCTGGTCGCGCTACTCCTTCGTCGGCGTCAGCACCGGCGCCGCGCTCAGCGAGAAGGACGGCGCCGCGCACTGGATCGGCGAGCCGCCGGTCGGGCTGCCGACCGCCGGGGACCCGCTGGACGTGCTGCGCCAGAGCCTGGAGCTGCTGCACACCCCGCGCCTGCCCGGGCTGCCGCCGCTGACCGGTGGGCTGGTCGGGTACATGGGCTACGACTCCGTGCGCCGGCTGGAGCGCATCCCGGAGCTGGCCAAGGACGACCTGCGCATTCCGGAGCTGACCTTCCTGCTCAGCCTGGACCTGGCCGTGCTGGACCACGCCGACGGTTCGGTGTGGCTGATCGCCAACGTCGTCAACCACGACAACCTGCCCTCCGGCGTCGAGGCGGCCTACGCGCGCGCCGTCGAGCGGCTGGACGCCATGACCGAGGCGCTGTCCGCGCCGGTGGTGAACACCCCGCTGGTCTACGACCCGGCCGCGCTGCCCGGGTTCGCCGCGAACCGCACCTCCGAGGACTACCGCGCGACCGTCCTGCGCTGCATCGAGGAGATCAAGTCCGGCGAGGCCTTCCAGATCGTGGTGAGCCAGCGCTTCGAGGCCCCGGTCGAGGCCTCGGCGCTGGACGTCTACCGGGTGCTGCGGGCGACCAACCCCAGCCCGTACATGTACCTGCTGCGCATGCCGACGCCGGACGGCACCGGCTTCGACATCGTCGGCTCCTCGCCGGAGGCGCTGGTCAAGGTCACCGAGGGCCGCGCGATGCTGCACCCGATCGCCGGCACCCGCCCGCGCGGCGCCGACCCGGAGCAGGACGCGCAGCTGGCCGCCGACCTGCTGGCCGACCCCAAGGAGCGCGCCGAGCACCTGATGCTGGTCGACCTGGGCCGCAACGACCTGGGCCGGATCAGCCGCCCGGGCTCGGTGGAGGTGGTCGACTTCATGGCCATCGAGCGCTACAGCCACATCATGCACATCGTCTCGACCGTCATCGGCGACCTCGCGCCCGGCAAGACCGCCTTCGACGCGGTCGCCGCGACCTTCCCGGCCGGCACCCTGTCCGGCGCCCCGAAGCCGCGCGCGATGGAGATCATCGAGGAGAACGAGCCGACCCGCCGCGGCCTCTACGGCGGCATCGTCGGCTACCTCGACTTCGCCGGCGACGCCGACACCGCCATCGCGATCCGCACCGCGCTGATCCGCGACGGCGTGGCGTACGTGCAGGCCGGCGCCGGCATCGTCGCCGACTCCGACCCGGCGTCGGAGGACCTGGAATGCCGGAACAAGGCCATGGCCGTCCTGAAGGCGGTCGCGGTCGCCGGGACGATGCGTTCGGCAGTGGGCAACGGCGGAACGAAGTGAGTGATGGCGTGGGTGATGGCGTGAGTATTGACGAGAACGGCGCGGCGAGCGATGGCGTGAGCGGTGGCGTGAGCAGCGGGGCGGACCGCGGCGTGGATGCCGACCAGCCCCGCACCAAACCCCGCCGCGAACTCACCATCACCGTCCTGCTCGCCCTCCTCGGCGGCGCCGTCGCCTGGATCGCCGCCGGCCGCGTCTGGGCCACCGGCCGGGCCGGCATCGCTCCCGACACCGTCGCGGTCTCCGCCACCGGCAGCAGCCTGTCCGCCGCCGTCTCCACCCTCGGCCTCACCGCCATCGCCGGCGCCCTCGCGCTGCTGGCCACCCAGCGCCTGGCCCGCCGCCTCGTCGGCGTCCTGCTGGTCGCGGTCGGCGTCGGCGTCGTGGTCAGCGCCCTCGGCGCGCGCGGTGCGACGCACGCTGCGCACGTCCTCGGCGAGAAGGCCGCCGCCAAGGGCCTTTCCAGCGGCGCCGTCCCGGCCCACATGGCCGCCTGGTGGCTGCTCGCGGTCCTGGGCGCCGTGCCGGTCGTGCTGGCCGGACTGGCGGCCGTGGTGCGCGGCTCCGCGTGGCCCGGCATGTCCTCCCGCTACGAGAACGCGGCTCCGAAGGCCGCGCGCCCCGTCGACGCCGGCAGCTCCAAGGACCTCTGGGACGCCCTGGACCGCGGCGAGGACCCGACCGAGGCCGCCCCGGCCGCCCGCACCACGTGACCGGCTCCACACCGCTCGGCCCCCAGGTCACCCCCACCCCGGGCCCGAACCATTAGGCCGAATCGGTGACAATGGAAGCGCTAACGATCCACCGCTGAGCGCGAGGAGCACACCGCACCATGTCGGCATCACACGACGAAGATCACGGCAACACCCCGGCGGCCTGGACCGCCGTCCTTCTGTGCATCGTCGGCTTCCTGATCGGCGGCGCCGGGCTGGTCGCCTCGGTGCCCGCGCTGGCCATCGTCGGCGGCGCGCTGGCCCTGGTCTCCCCGATCGTCGGCAAGGTCCTGGCCACGATGGGGCTGGGCGCGGCCGCGAAGTGAACCGCCGGCGCCGCCGCGCCGACCTGGGTCGCGGCGGCCGTCCGGCGGGGTCCGGCGGTCTCACCGGAAGATCGTCTGGACTCGGCGGCCCTCGCGAGCCGCTAGAGTGAGACGTCGGACACGCCCGCGCGGGTATCGCGCGAGCGGTCCTGCTTCGTGTGGCGATCGAGGGGAGCTGACGACGGTGAACGTACTTGCCGAGATCATCGAAGGCGTCCGCCTCGACCTTGCCGAGCGCCAAGAGCGCGTCAGCCTGGACGACCTCAAGGCCCGGGTGGCCCGCCTGGACACCGCGATCGACGGCGTCGAGGCGCTGCGGCGCGGCGGCGCGGGCGGCGACGGCGTCAAGGTCATCGCCGAGGTGAAGCGGTCCTCGCCCTCCAAAGGCGCGCTGGCCGCCATCGCCGACCCCGCGGGCCTGGCCGCCGACTACGAGGCCGGCGGCGCCACCGTCATCTCGGTGCTCACCGAGCAGCGCCGCTTCGGCGGCTCGCTGGCCGACCTCGACGACGTCCGCAAGAAGGTCGACATCGCGGTCCTGCGCAAGGACTTCATCGTCACCAGCTACCAGCTGTGGGAGGCCCGCGCGCACGGCGCCGACCTGGCGCTGCTGATCGTCGCCGCGCTGGACCAGCCGGCGCTGGAGAGCCTGATCGAGCGCGCCGTCTCCATCGGCCTGACCCCGCTGGTCGAGGTGCACGACGAGGAGGAGGTGCGCCGCGCGGTCGACGCCGGCGCCCGCCTGATCGGCGTCAACGCCCGCGACCTGAAGACCCTCCAGGTCAGCCGCGACACCTTCGCCCGCGTCGCCCCGGTCATCCCCGACGGCGTCGTGCGCATCGCCGAGTCCGGCGTGCGCGGCCCGCACGACCTCATCGCCTACGCCAACGCCGGCGCCGACGCGGTGCTGGTCGGCGAGTCGCTGGTGACCGGCAAGGACCCGCGCGCCGCGGTCGCCGATCTGGTCGCCGCCGGAGCGCATCCCGCGCTGCGGAACGGCCGCGGCTGAGCAGCCGTACCGCAGACGCCGCCGGAACCGGTAGAGTCCAGGATCGTGATGTCGTCCAAGCCGAGGGCCGCCGCCCGCCGCCGCCCCTGGTGGCGGCACGTGCCGGCGAGCCGTCGATGGCAGGAAGCGTAGTTCCCGCATCCTGTCGTAGCTGGACCCGTCACTCATCCTGGGACACTCCTCATGACTGATCCCCGCGCTGAGATCATCTCCGCGTACGCGGCCACCGCCGCGATGCCCACCGACACCGGGCACTTCCCGACCGACGACGTCTTGTTCGGCGGGCGCTTCATGCCCGAAGCGCTGATGGCCGTGCTCAAGGAGGTCACCGAGGCCTACGAGGTCTCCAAGACCGATCCCGAGTTCCACCGGGAGTTCGCCGACCTCCTGCTGCACTACGCCAACCGCCCGAGCCTGCTCACCGAGGCGCACAACCTCTCCCGGCGCGCCGGCGCGCGCATCCTGCTCAAGCGGGAGGACCTGAACCACACCGGGTCGCACAAGATCAACAACGTGCTGGGCCAGGCGCTGCTGGCCAAGCGCATGGGCAAGACCCGGGTCATCGCCGAGACCGGGGCCGGCCAGCACGGCGTGGCCACCGCGACCGCCGCGGCGCTGCTCGGCCTGGACTGCGTCATCTACATGGGCGCCGAGGACACCCGCCGCCAGGCGCTGAACGTGGCCCGGATGCGGATGCTCGGCGCCGAGGTGGTGCCGGTGGCGATCGGCTCGCAGACCCTGAAGGACGCCATCAACGAGGCGCTGCGCGACTGGGTCGCCAGCGCCGACAACACCTACTACGCGCTGGGCACCGCGGCCGGACCGCACCCGTTCCCGGCCATGGTCCGCGACTTCGCCCGGGTGATCGGCGTCGAGGCGCGGCGCCAGACCATCGAGGTCACCGGCGGCCTGCCGGACGCGGTCTGCGCCTGCGTCGGCGGCGGCTCCAACGCCATCGGCGTGTTCCACGCCTTCGTGCCCGACGAGTCGGTGCGGCTGTACGGCTTCGAGGCCGGCGGCTCCGGCGTGGCCAGCGGCCGGCACGCGGCCTCGATCACCGGCGGTTCGGTCGGCGTCCTGCACGGCACCCGCACCTACCTCCTGCAGGACGAGTACGGCCAGACCCAGGAGAGCCACAGCATCTCCGCCGGCCTGGACTACCCCGCGGTCGGCCCCGAGCACGCCTACCTGCACGCCACCGGCCGTGGCATTTACGAGCCGGTCGACGACGCCGAGGCGATGGCCGCCTTCCGCGTCCTGTGCGAGACCGAGGGCATCATCCCGGCCATCGAGTCCGCGCACGCCCTGGCCGGCGCGCTGCGCATCGCGCCCGGGCTCGCCGCCGACCTGGGCCGCGAGCCGGTCATCGTCGTGAACCTGTCCGGTCGCGGCGACAAGGACATGCACACCGCCGCCGCGTACTTCGGCTTCGATGGGGGAGAGCAGTGAACCGGCTCCAGGACGTCCTCAAGACCGCTCGCGCCGAGAACCGCGCGGTGCTGATCGGCTACCTGCCCGCGGGCTTCCCGTCCGTCGACGGCTCGATCGAGGCCATGCGCGCCATGGTCGAGGGCGGCTGCGACATCATCGAGGTCGGGCTGCCGTACTCCGACCCGGCGATGGACGGCCCGGTCATCCAGGCCGCCGCCGACCAGGCGCTGGCCCGCGGCGTCAGCACGCCGGACGTCGTCCGCGCGGCCGGCGCGGTCGCCGACACCGGCGCCGCCGCGCTGATCATGTCCTACTGGAACCCGATCGAGCACTACGGCGTCGACCGCTTCTCCGCCGAGCTCGCCGCGGTCGGCGGCAGCGGCGTGATCACCCCGGACCTCATCCCCGAGGAGGCCGGGCCGTGGATCGAGGCGACCGACAAGCACGACCTGGGCCGGGTGTTCCTGGTCGCGCCGAGCTCCACCCCCGAGCGGATCGCACTGACCGCGCAGGCGTGCACCGGGTTCGTCTACGCCGGCGCGGTGATGGGCGTCACCGGCGCCCGCGACCAGGTCGGGCACGCCGCCCGCAGCCTGGTCGAGCGCACCAGGCAGGCCACCGACCAGCCGGTGTGCGTCGGCCTGGGCGTCTCCACCGGGGACCAGGCGGCCGAGATCGCCGCCTACGCCGACGGTGTGATCGTCGGCTCGGCGTTCGTGCGGCGGCTGCTGGAGAACCGCGACCCGCGCAAGGGCGTCGATGCGGTCCGGGAACTGGCCGCCGAGCTGGCCGAAGGGGTGCGCCGAGGCAGCAAGGCCCGGTAAAGCCCGATAGTGGTGAGTAGCTGAGAAACTGCTAGGAAAGACCCCCGGGGGAGTGACCGGCACTCCCGCGGGGGTCTTTCGTCCCCGTATTCTGTCCAGGCCCGCCCTTCCGCCAGTGACGCACGCCCCGTCACCACCTCAGGACAGAAGGTTATGACTTCCATGGCATCCCAGGCGCCCGCCAAGGACGCGCCGACCCGTTCCGGCGGCCTGCGCGGTTTCGTGGACACCTACCAGCAGTGGATCAGCCTGGTCATGCGGATCCTGCTGGCGGTCATGTGGTTCAAGTACAGCGTCGGCAAGCTGGGGTCCCCGGACTCCAACGCGCAGAGCGTGCGCGAGTTCCGGATCCTGCCGGAGTCGCTGGTCGCCCCGTTCGGCTACGCGCAGCCCTACTTCGAGCTGGCCCTGGGCCTGCTGCTGATCCTGGGCCTGGGCACCCGCCTGGTGGCGGTCTTGTCCGCGCTGCTGCTGCTGGTCTACATCGTCGGCATCATCTCGCTCGGCGCCCGCGGCATCGCCATCAGCTGCGGCTGCGGCGGCTCCGGCGGCCTGGTCCCCAAGGGACACACCCGGTACACCCTGGACGTGCTGCGCGACCTCCTCTATATGGTCCCGGCGGCCTGGCTGATCTGGAAGCCGGCGTCGAAGTTCTCGCTGGAGCGCGCGCTGCTGGGTGACCCGATCTGACCGTCTGAATTGTCCGACTCGCCGGATCACCGCACGATGGGCTCATGACGAGCGACGGCGGGAGCGGCCAGAAGCGCCAGACCGGACGGGAACGCGCCGCCGAGGTGCGCCGCCAGCAGGCCGCGGCCGCGCGCCGCAAGAAGCAGCTGGGCATCGGCGGCGCGGTCGCCGTGGTGGTCGTGCTCGCCGTGCTGATCGGCGTCCTGGTGCAGCACAACAAGTCCAAGAACGACAAGGCCGCCCGCGACGCCTACGGCGGCACGCAGTCGTTCTCGGCACCGACCGGGGTCAGCGCCAATCCGGCGACGAAGGAGGACCCGGGCGGCATCGTCTACGGCAAGCCCGAGGCGAAGGTCACCGTCGAGGTCAACGAGGACGTGCGCTGCCCCTACTGCAAGATCGCCGAGGGGCTGTTCGGCGCCATCAACAAGGAGTACGCCGACGCCGGCAAGGCGAAGATCCAGTACCACCTCGTGGACCTGATCGACCGGTTCGCCGGCGGCCAGGGCTCGCTGGTCGGCGGCGCCACCCTGGCCTGCGCCGCGGACGCCGGACAGGCCCAGTTCATCGCCTTCCACGACCTGATGTACAAGAACCAGCCGGACGAGAAGGACGACGCCTACGGCAACATCGACACCGTCCTCAACCTGGCCGGGCAGGTGCCGGATCTGCGCGGCGCCACCTTCGACGCCTGCGGCCGGGACGGCAAGTACGCGCCGTGGATCAAGGCCAACTACGACTGGCTGAGCAAGAAGCTCGGCGGCAGCGTGGGCACACCGGACATTTACATCGACGGTACTCAGGTGGTCCTCAAGGACACCGCGACCGTTCCGGCCGAACAGCAGCAGGCCGATTACCGGGCCGCGCTGGACGCGGCGGTTGCCAAGCAGGGCTGATCCGCCCGGCGGCCGCGGCGGCGGCTAAAAGTTCCTGAAGGATTTGTCGCAACCCGGGCCGACTCCGGTGCGTTTCCAGGTCGGCACCGCATAGGATGCGGTGCGCGCGCCCCGGGGATGGATCGGCGGCGTGCCCACTCCAGACGGCATCCGGACAGGACTTGAAACGACGATGAGCCAGGCGAACCGGGTAGGGAAGCAGAACGCTCGCGAGCGGGTGGCCGCCGAGAAGATCAAGCGGCAGCGCGCTGAGCGGCGGCGCAAGCAGATCACGATCGGCAGCACGGTGATCGCCGTCATCGCCGTGGCCGGGGGGATCGGCATCGCCGTCCAGGCCTCGAAGCGCGACAATCACCCCTACCTGGCGCCGACCGCCGCCGTCGTCGACTCCCAGGCCAAGTCCACCAAGGATCTGGGGATCCAGGTCGGCTCCGCCGACGCGCCGGTGACGATGAACGTCTTCGAGGACTTCCGCTGCCCGGTCTGCCAGCAGGTCGAGACCACGGTCGAGCCGACCTACCGGCAGTACATCGAGGACGGCAAGATCAAGGTGATCTACCACCCGGCGCGGGTGATCGACACCCACGACAACGGCAAGGGCTCGCTCAACGGCGCCAACGCCGCGGCCTGCGCGCAGGACCAGGGGCAGTTCATGCCGCTGCACGACCTGCTGTACGCCAACCAGCCGAACGAGGAGCAGGACCTGTACGGCGACAACGCCAAGATCCTGACGATCGCCGACCAGATCCCGGCCCTGAAGGCCAGCGCCGCGTTCACCGACTGCGTGAACAAGGGCAACCACGACGGCTGGGTGCAGGCCAACGCCGACAACTTCAACAAGATCGGCCTGCAGGGCACCCCGACGGTCTTCATCGACGGGCAGCAGCTCTCCTTCACCCAGACCAGCGCGGCCGATGTGCTGACCTACTTCAAGCAGCAGCTGGACGCGGCCTTCACCAAGGCCGGCGGCAAGGCCGGCACCAAGACCACGCTGCCCGCCGCCCCGACCTCCGCCGCCCCGTCGGCCTCGGCCTCCGGCTCGGCCTCGGGCACGCCGTCCGGCAGCGCGAGCGGCACGCCGGCGCCGTCGGGCTCGGCGTCGTCCTCGGGCACGCCGGCCCCGTCGTCCTCGGGCTCGACCGGGTCCAGCGCCCCGAGCTCCTCGAAGTCCTGACCCCCGCCGCCTGAACCCGAGGACTCCCCGCCCCGATGAGCTTCGCAGCCGCCCACCAGGCCGTCACGGCCGCCACCACCTACCTGGCGGAGATCCCGAGTCCGACCAAGGCCCGGTACAACCTGGGCCCGATCCCGATCCGGATGTACGCCATGTGCATCCTGGCCGGGATCCTCGTCGCCGTCTGGCTCGGCGACAAGCGCTGGCGCGCCCGCGGCGGCAAGCCGCAGGAGGTCGTCGACATCGCCATCTGGGCGGTGCCGTTCGGCCTGGTGGGCGGTCGGCTCTACCACGTCATCACCACCTCGGCGCCGTACTTCGGCAAGGACGGGGACTGGGTCAAGGCGTTCTACGTCTGGGAGGGGGGCCTGGGGATCTGGGGCGCGATCGCGCTCGGGGCCGTGGGCGCCTACATCGGCTGCCGCCGGCGCGGGGCCTCGCTGCGCACCTTCGCCGACGCGGTCGCGCCGGGGATCGTGCTGGCGCAGGCCCTGGGCCGCTGGGGCAACTGGTTCAACAACGAGCTCTACGGCGGGCACACCGACCTGCCGTGGGGCCTGCAGGTCCACGTTATGGAGACCTCGACGCAGCGGGCGATCATCGGACCGGACGGCAAGGCCGAGCTGGTGGCGGGCGGGCCGTTCCACCCGACGTTCCTCTACGAGTCGATCTGGTGCGTGGGCGTGGCCGCGCTGTGCATCTGGGCCGATCGGCGCTTCAAGCTCGGCTACGGCCGGGTGTTCGCGCTCTACGTCGCGTCGTACACGGTCGGCCGGTTCTGGATCGAGTCGCTGCGGACCGACGAGGCGCACCACTTCCTGGGGATGCGGCTCAACGACTGGACCGCGATCGTCGTGTTCGTCGGCGCGGTGGTGTACTTCCTGTGGTCGATAAGGAATTACCCCGGCCGGGAGGCCTCGCCGTACCTGCGCGCCGGGGGAGTGCCTCCGGCCGCCGAGCGTGCCGACGGCGCCGAGGGTTCGGAGAGCACTGAGGAACCCGAGGGGTCCGGGGAGTCCGAGGAATCGGAGGAGTCCGCGGCGGCGGGGGCGGTCGCAGCCGACGACGACACGGCCGATGACGAGACGGCCGACGACGAGACGGCCGACCGCGACACGGCGACGGATGAGACGGTTGGCGAAGAGGCGTCCGAACCTGAAAAACTGGAGGCGGACTCCGAACCCGCTGCCGAGGCGGACGAGGCCGTCGCCGACACCGAAGTCGCCGAGGTCCCGGCCCAGGACAGTGAGAACACGGTGAAGGCGGAGGGGTCCGCCAACTCCTGACCCTCTGCCAGAAGCGAGCCGATGAACCACCCCGACACGTCCGCGACCGCCGTCGATGCCCACATCCCCGGGGTGCGCGACGGGTCGGGGGTGGATCACGGCCCGGCCGGGCCCGGCGGCGTCGGCGCCGATCACGACCCGGCGGCGTATCACGGCCCGGCGATCCCGAAGGACCACCACCGCGACGTCAACGGCGGCTGGCTGCGGCCGGCCGTCTTCGGCGTCACCGACGGCCTGGTCTCCAACTTCTCGCTGCTGGCCGGGATGGCCGGCGGCGACGCCGGGCACCGGACCATCGTCCTGACCGGCCTGGCCGGCCTGGTGGCCGGCGCCTGCTCGATGGCGGCCGGGGAGTACATCTCGGTGGCCAGCCAGACCGAGGTCGCGCAGGCCGAGATCGAGATGGAGCGGCTGGAGCTGGCGCGCCGCCCGCTGGCCGAGATGAAGGAGCTCGCCGAGTTCCTGACCGAGCGGGGCCTGGACCCGGAGCTGGCCCTGGAGGCCGCGCGGCAGATCCACCGCGACCCGGACCAGGCGCTGATCGTGCACGTGCAGGAGGAGCTCGGGGTCGACCCGACCGACCTGCCGAGCCCGGTGATAGCCGCGGTCTCCAGCTTCGGCTCCTTCGCCGTCGGCGCGGTCCTGCCGCTGCTGCCGTACCTGCTGGGGCTGAACCAGCTGTGGGCGGCGATGCTGCTGGCGTTCGGCGGACTGTTCGCGTGCGGCGCGATAGTCTCGCGCGTGTCCTCCCGGTCGTGGTGGTTCTCGGGTCTGCGACAGCTGGCCTTCGGCGCCGTCGCGGCCGCGGTGACCTTCGGACTCGGCGTCCTGATCGGCGGACATCTCAGCTAGCGCGCCGGTCCACTCCTGTGGGCTAACCGGCGTTCGCCGGTCGTCCTCTCGTGGGACAACTGATGAGATCAGATTCACAGGCAACCAGTCATGACCGGCGTGCGTCGCTAGAGACGTAGAACGTACGGGCGTTTTCGGTGCCGTTGACGGGGCTCGGTGCGCGTCGACCAGGCGAGAGAGGTGCGGCAGTTGTCCGCGAAAAGCGAGGAGCTGGAAGGCTTGCGCGAGGGCGAGCCGGTGGACGGCGTGGCCGCCGGGACCGGGGCGGACGACGCGGTCGATCCGCTGGCCGAGACGCGGGTGGTGGCCACGGTCGACGAGCCCCGTGAGGGGGACGCGCTGGGCGCGACCCATGTGGACGCCCGGGCCGTGGACGCGGTGCCGGTCGACGCAGTGCCGGTCGACGCGGTGCCGGTCGACGCGGTGCCGCGGGACCGGGTTCGGGACGCTGTTCAGGACCTTGTTCAGGACCCTGTTCAGGAGGTCGCCCAGGACGTCGCCGAGGAGACCGCCCGCGCCGTGGCGGAGGCCGCCGACGACGGCGCCACCACCGCCTCCGTCGCCACCACGGCCACCACGGCCACCGCTGCCGCCACCGCCACCGCCGACGCCGCCGGCAACCCGCGCACCGACGCCGCCGAGCCGCGGTTCCCGGCCCGCCGCGAACACCACACCTTCCTCTACGGCCGGGGCAAGCGCGTCCTGCCGTGGAAGCACAAGGCGCGGCTGACCCCGCCGCAGCGCCGCCGCCGCAAGATCGTGGTGCGCTCGCTGTGGGGCGGCGTGCTCGTGGTCTGCGGCACCATCGGCTGGTCCGTCGCCGGCGCGCTGACCTCGCCGGGCACCGACACGGTGCAGGCCCGGCTCGCCGAGTGGGGCCGCGACCACGGCCTGGGCGGCGTGGTCTCGACGCTGGAGCAGTGGCAGTACGACCTGGACCCGCCGACCAAGGGCGGCGCGGTCGACGCCCGCCAGTTCAGCGACCTGGGCCCGACCACGGCCCCGGGCGCGGCGGCCGCGGTCCCGACCAAGCCGGGCAAGGCCGGCGCGACGCCCGGCAAGTCCGGCTCCGCCTCGGCCCCCGCGCCCGACACGATCGCCATGCAGCCGCGCCTGCCCGCCCCGGCGGGCCTGGCGCTGGAGTCCGGTGAAGGCGTGTTCGCCGTGGCCGTGGCCACCGCCGACGGCCAGCCGGTGGTGCAGGTGGCGCGGATCCGGCCGGACGCGGAGTACACCGACGTGGCCGCGGACGTCGCCTGGATCGACCAGAAGCACAGCCGGTACGTGCTGCACCCGGGCCACGAGGGCGATCTGAACAAGACCATCACCGCCGTCCCGAACCAGATCAACACCGACGCCCGGCCCGGCCTGATCGCGCTGTTCAACGGCGGCTTCAAGATCAGCGAGTCGCACGGCGGCTACTTCGACCACGGCGTGACCGCCGCGCCGCTGGTCGATGGCGCGGCCAGCGAGGTGATCTTCAAGGACGGCCACATGGCGATCGGCATGTGGGGCCGCGACTTCTCGACGCAGAAGAACCCGGACATCGTCTCGGTCCGCCAGAACCTGCGCCTGATGGTCGACAACGGCCAGGTCGTGCCCTACATCAACGACTCCGCCACCTGGGGCCGCGCCGACCACGGCTCGGCGGCGGTCTGGCGCTCCGGCGTCGGCGTCACCGCGGCCGGCGACATCGTCTGGGTCGGCGGCAACAAGCTCACCGCGCCCTCGCTGGCCCGTCTGCTCAAGGACGCCGGCGCGGTCCGCGCGATGCAGCTGGACATCAACCTGCGCTGGGCCGACTTCCAGTACTTCCCGGCCCGCGACGGCAACCCGGACAACTCCAAGCTCTACGAGGACTTCCTGCAGGGCCCGAACAAGTTCTTCGTCAACTCCACGAAGGACTTCATGGCCGTGTACCTGCGCTGAGCCGCCGGAGCAGGACGAGCAGCGCGGCGCACTGGAGCGCCGCGCCGCCGACCATGGCGGCCCAGACGCCGGCCAGGCCGAACGGGCCCGACAGCACGTGCGCCAGCCCGACCAGGGCCGCGGTGCCGGCGACGGTGACCAGCAGCAGGCGGTTGCCGCCGCGCGCACCGCGCCCGGCGGCGAGCACCCCGGACAAGCTGATCACCGCGGAGATCGGGACCAGGTACAGCGCCAGCCAGCGCAGGAAACCGACCCCGGCCGCGACGACCTCGGGCTGACCGGTGAACGCGGCCATGATCCACGGCGCCGCCCCGGCATAGCCGAGGGCTGAGACGGCACCGATGCCGACCCCCACGCCGACGGTCGCCCGACCGATGGCGGCGGCCTGCCCGGGCTCCGAGCGCGCGGTGTGCATGGTGGCGGCCTGCCGGACCGCGTAGAAGGCCATGGAGGCGAAGTACATCGCCTTGGTGCCGATGCCGTACGCGGCGACGGCGGTGACCCCGAAGGTGGCGACGACGGCCGCCACGGCGGTGGCCCCGGCCATGCGCGTGATGAAGTCGGCGCCGAGCGGCGTGCCGGCGCGGGCGACGTCGAGAGCTTGGGGGAGGACGGCGCCGGCGCGGGAGCGGTGGGTGGGTTGAGCGTCCGGGGCGGGGTCCTGGCCCGGGGTGGGGTCTTGGCCCGGGGTGGGGTCTTGGCGGGCCTGCGGGGGAGTGGCTGAGCCGCCGGCCCCGGGGTGTGTCCGGACAGCCGCCCCGGCGAGTTCGAGCTCGGACGTGCGTTCAGTCGCGAGCGCGACATCGCCGCTGGTCAGACTCCGTCGCCGCACCAGCGCCCACGCCACCGCGAGCACCACGACCCGGCTGCTCACCGTCGCGATCGCCGCGCCGCGGACGCCGAGTCCGAGCCCGTAGATCAGCGTCGGGTCGAGGGCCAGGATCAGGGCGTTGGTGCCGATCGCCAGGCGCATCGGGGTCTTGGTGTCGCCGAGGCCCTTGAAGACGGAGTCGACCATCAGCTGGGCGAAGGACACCGCCAGGCCCGGTACCGAGATGGCCAGGAAGCTCAGCGCCGCGTGGCGTGCTTCGCCCTCCCCGGCGTCGAAGAACGCCCCCACGATCGGGCCGCGCAGCGCCAGCCCGACGCCGACGATCGCCAGGGTGATCGCCGTCGCCAGCGCCGCCCCGCCGCGGATCGCCGCCCGGCGTCCGGCCTCGGTGGGGCGGGACGCGATCAGCACCGTGGTGCCCGCGGAGGCCACCAGGATCAGTCCGAGGACCAGGTTCTCCAGGTTCGTCGCCAGCGCGACCGCCGCGGTGGCGGCCGGACCCAGATGCGCGACCCACGCGACGTCGATGATTCCGGCGATCACCCCGGCGAGCAGTTCCACGTAGACCGGCCAGGCCAGCGCCGCGATCGCGCTCCGGTGCCGGCGGGCAGCCTCGACGCCCGTCCCGGTTCCCATGCCCCTCCCCGTTTCCATCCCATCCCCATCCCCTCGATTCGCTGTACCCCGATGCGCTGTACCTCGATGCGCTGTACCTCGAATCGAGGTAGCTCGATAAGAGGTAGCATGGGCCGGGGCGCCCGGGCAACTCGCGCCCGCCCCACCGACGGAAGGGACCCCGTGCTGCCCCTGGCGATCCTCGGCTTCCTCGCCGACGAACCCCTCCACGGCTACCAGCTCAAAGACCGGATCACCGGCCTGACCGGGCACGTCAAACCGGTCAGCGACGGCGCGCTGTACCCGGCCATCGCGCGGCTGGAGGCCAAGGGCTTCGTCGAGCGCCGTCCCGAGCCCGGCTCCGGCGCCGCCCCCCGGCAGGTGCTCACCCTCACCGCGGCCGGCCGCGAGGAGCTCGACCGCCGGCTGCGCGAGCCCACCCAGACCGAGATCACCGACCGCAACCGCTACTTCACCCTGCTGGCCTTCCTCCACCGACTGGAGGACCCCGAGGCCCAGGCCGCGGTCCTGCGCCGCCGGCTGGACTTCCTCACCGCGCCCAACGTCGCCTTCTTCTTCGACCAGGACGGGAAGCCGGTCCGGGTGGAGAATGCCCCGACCCTGTTCCAGCGCGGTATGACGCAAATCGCACGCGCGACCAGCAAGGCCGAGCGGGAATGGCTCGACGCGGCGATCGCCGAGCTGGAAGCCGCCGGCTGAGGAACACACTCCGCCGGATGTCGGTCCCGGGATGCCGCGCAGGTCATCGCGGGGGATCCTGGTGGCATCGCGAAATCTCCCCGACGCAATCCGTCCGCGCCCCACCGACTCCCCACCGACCCCCGATCGGCCTATGGCATCAAATCGGGTTCAACCACCCGCGCAGCCCCGAATTCCCCACCCCTCACGACGGAACCCCCGCGCGCATCTCACGATCTGGAACGCATTCCGGGATGGCCCGTCCCGGAGTGTGAGATAGTCCACTCCCCACCCGCCCCACCATGTTGTAACCTCTGTTTACACCTGATCGAGATCGCGCAAGGGCCAACGACGTCCCGCCGTGCCATAGACACGACGGAAGGACAGCCCATGGCATTGCCCGCCATACCGCTCGGTCGCCCCGCCGCCGCAGCCCCCGCCACACCTCTGTTTTCGGCGTTGCCGCAGGCCCAGGGGCTCTACGATCCGCGCGCGGAGAAGGATTCCTGCGGTGTCGCGTTCGTCGCGACGTTGACCGGCGTGCCCTCCCATGCGATCGTCGCCCAGGCCCTGCAGGCCCTGGTGAACATGGAGCACCGCGGCGCCTCCGGCGCCGAGCCCTCGACCGGCGACGGCGCGGGCATCCTGGTGCAGGTCCCGGACGCGTTCCTGCGCGCCGCGGTGGCCGAGAGCGGATCGGGTTTCGACCTGCCTCCGGCCGGGCACTACGCCGTGGGTCTGGCGTTCCTGCCCGTCAACGACGACGAGGCGCGAGCCGCCGAGGCCCGCGTCGAGGCCATCGCCGTCGAGGAGGACCTGGCGATCCTCGGCTGGCGCGACCTGCCGACCAACCCCGAGGGGCTCGGCAACGGCGCGCTCTCCGTCATGCCCCGGTTCCGGCAGTTGTTCGTCACCGGCGTGCACGGCGAGTCCGGCATCGAGCTGGACCGGCTGGCCTTCGCGCTGCGCAAGCGCGCCGAGCGGGACGCCACGGTCTACTTCCCCTCGCTGTCCTCCCGCACCCTGGTCTACAAGGGCATGCTCACCACCGCCCAGCTGGAGACCTTCTTCGTCGACCTGCAGGACGAGCGGCTGACCAGCGCCATCGGCCTGGTGCACTCCCGGTTCAGCACCAACACCTTCCCGGCCTGGCCGCTGGCCCACCCCTACCGGTTCGTGGCGCACAACGGCGAGATCAACACCGTCGTCGGCAACCGCAACTGGATGCGGGCCCGGGAGTCCCAGCTGGACTCCGACCTGATCAAGGGCGACCTGGACCGGCTGTTCCCGATCTGCACCCCCGGCGCCTCGGACTCGGCGTCCTTCGACGAGGTGCTGGAGCTGCTGCACCTGTCCGGCCGCAGCCTGCCGCACGCCGTGCTGATGATGATCCCCGAGGCGTGGGAGAACCACGGCGAGATGGACGCCGCCCGGCGGGCCTTCTACCAGTTCCACTCCACCTTCATGGAGCCCTGGGACGGCCCGGCCGACATGGTGTTCTCCGACGGCACCCTGATCGGCGCGGTGCTGGACCGCAACGGCCTGCGCCCCTCCCGCTACTGGGTCACCGACGACGGCCTGGTGGTCCTGGCCTCGGAGTTCGGCGTCCTGGACATCGACCCGGCCGCCGTGGTCCGCAAGGGCCGGCTGCAGCCGGGCCGGATGTTCCTGGTGGACACCGCCGCCGGCCGGATCGTCGAGGACGAGGAGATCAAGGCCGGGCTGGCCGCCGCCGAGCCCTACGCCGAGTGGCTGCACGCCGGCCTGATCAAGCTCGACAAGCTGCCCGAGCGCGAGCACATCGTGCACACCCGGGCCTCGGTCACCCGCCGCCAGCAGACCTTCGGCTACACCGAGGAGGAGCTGCGGGTGCTGCTGGCCCCGATGGCCCGGGCCGCCGCCGAGCCGATCGGCTCGATGGGCTCGGACTCCCCGGTCGCGGTGCTCTCCGACCAGCCGCGGCTGGTCTTCGACTACTTCACCCAGCTGTTCGCGCAGGTCACCAACCCGCCGCTGGACGCCATCCGGGAGGAGCTGGTCACCAGCCTGTCCAGCACCATCGGCCCGGAGGGCAACCTGCTGCAGCCCACCGCGGCCAGCTGCCGGCAGGTCGAGGTGCCCTTCCCGGTCATCGACAACGACGAGCTCGCCAAGCTCATCCACATCAACGCCGACGGCGACCTGCCGGGCCTGCGCGCGGTCACCGTCTCGGGCCTGTACCGGGTCGCCTCCGGCGGCGCCGCGCTGCGCGCCCGGCTGGAGGAGATCCGCGAGGAGGTCTCCAAGGCCATCGCCGGCGGCGCCCGGATCATCGTGCTCTCCGACCGGCACTCCGACGCCGAGCACGCCCCGATCCCCTCGCTGCTGCTCACCGCCGCGGTGCACCACCACCTGATCCGGGAGAAGACCCGGACCCACGTCGGCCTGGTGGTCGAGGCCGGCGACGTGCGCGAGGTGCACCACGTCGCGCTGCTGATCGGCTTCGGCGCCGCGGTCGTCAACCCCTACCTGGCCATGGAGTCGGTGGAGGAGATGGCGGCCAGCGGCCGGCTCGGCCTGGTCGAGCCCGAGCAGGCGATCCGGAACCTGATCAAGGCCCTGGGCAAGGGCGTGCTGAAGGTGATGTCCAAGATGGGCATCTCCACCGTCGCCTCCTACCGCGGCGCCCAGATCTTCGAGGCCATCGGCCTGGCCCAGGACGTCGTCGACGAGTACTTCACCGGCACCACCAGCAAGCTCGGCGGCGTCGGCCTGGAGACCCTGGCCGAGGAGACCGCCCGCCGGCACGCCCGCGCCTACCCCAAGCAGGCCGGCACCTCCCGGCTGGCGCACCGCCGGCTGGAGATCGGCGGGGAGTACCAGTGGCGCCGCGAGGGCGAGCCGCACCTGTTCGACCCGGACACGGTGTTCCGCCTGCAGCACTCCACCCGCGAGAAGCGCTACGACATCTTCAAGCAGTACACCTCGCGGATCGACGAGCAGTCCGAGCGGCTGATGACGCTGCGCGGCCTGTTCCGGGTCAAGCACGGTGAGCGCCCCCCGGTCCCGATCGAGGAGGTGGAGCCGGTCTCGGAGATCGTCAAGCGGTTCTCCACCGGCGCCATGTCCTACGGCTCGATCTCCGCCGAGGCGCACCAGACCCTGGCCATCGCCATGAACCGGCTGGGCGCCAAGTCCAACACCGGCGAGGGCGGCGAGGACGTCGAGCGGCTGCGCGACCCCGAGCGCCGCAGCGCGATCAAGCAGGTCGCCTCCGGCCGGTTCGGCGTCACCGCCGAGTACCTGGCCCAGGCCCAGGACATCCAGATCAAGATGGCCCAGGGCGCCAAGCCCGGCGAGGGCGGCCAGCTGCCCGGCCACAAGGTCTACCCCTGGGTGGCCAAGACCCGGCACTCCACCCCCGGCGTGGGCCTGATCTCCCCGCCGCCGCACCACGACATCTACTCCATCGAGGACCTGGCCCAGCTGATCCACGACCTCAAGAACGCCAACCGGGACGCGCGCGTGCACGTCAAGCTGGTGGCCGAGGTCGGGGTGGGCACGGTCGCGGCCGGCGTCTCCAAGGCGCACGCCGACGTGGTGCTGATCTCCGGCCACGACGGCGGTACCGGCGCCAGCCCGCTGACCTCGCTCAAGCACGCCGGCGCGCCCTGGGAGCTCGGCCTGGCCGAGACCCAGCAGACGCTGCTGCTCAACGGCCTGCGCGACCGGATCGTGGTGCAGACCGACGGCCAGCTCAAGACCGGCCGGGACGTGCTGATCGCGGCGCTGCTCGGCGCCGAGGAGTACGGCTTCGCCACCGCTCCGCTGGTGGTCTCCGGCTGCGTCATGATGCGGGTCTGCCACCTGGACACCTGTCCGGTCGGCGTCGCCACCCAGAACCCCGAGCTGCGCGCCCGGTTCACCGGCAAGCCGGAGTTCGTCGTCACCTTCTTCGAGTACCTGGCCGAGGAGGTGCGCGAGCACCTGGCGGCCCTGGGCTTCCGCTCGATCCAGGAGGCCATCGGCCACGCCGAACTGCTCGACACCGCCGCGGCGGTGGCCCACTGGAAGGCCTCCGGCCTGGACCTGAGCCCGCTGCTGCACGTGCCGGCGCTGCCCGAGGGCACCGCGCTGCACCGCACCCGGGAGCAGGACCACGGCCTGGACAAGGCCCTGGACCACCGCCTGATCGAGGTCGCGCAGCCGGCCATCGCCACCGGCGAGCCGGTGCGGGCCCAGTTCGAGATCCGCAACGTCAACCGCACCGTGGGCACGATGCTCTCGCACGAGGTGGTCAAGGCCCACCGCGGCGAGGGCCTGCCGGAGGGCACCATCGACCTCACCTTCGTGGGCTCGGCGGGCAACTCCTTCGGGGCCTTCCTGGCCCCGGGCATCACCCTGCGGCTGGAGGGCGACGCCAACGACTACGTCGGCAAGGGCCTGTCCGGCGGCCGGATCGTGGTCCGCCCGCACCGGGACGCCGCGAGCATCAACGACGCCGCCGCGACCAACGTCATCGCCGGCAACGTCATCGCCTATGGCGCCACCAGCGGCCGCGTGCACCTGCGCGGCACCGTCGGCGAGCGGTTCTGCGTCCGCAACTCCGGCGCCACCGCGGTCGTGGAGGGCGTGGGCGACCACGCGCTGGAGTACATGACCGGCGGCACCGTCGTCATCCTCGGCGACCACGGCCGCAACCTGGCGGCCGGCATGAGCGGCGGCACCGCGTACGTGCTGGACCTGAAGGTGGCCCGGGTCAACCCGGAGATGGTCAACGTCGAGGCGCTGGACGCCGAGGATCGCGCGTTGTTGCACGCCCTGGTGCAGGAGCACCTGGAGGAGACCGGCTCCACCGTCGCCGAGACGCTGCTGGCCGACTGGGCCGCGCACGTCGGCCGGTTCGCCAAGATCATGCCGGTCGATTACAAGCGGGTGCTCACCGCCCGCGCCGCGGCCCAGGCCGCGGGCCTGTCCGAAGCGCAGACCCTCGACAAGATCATGGAGGCCACCCGTGGCTGACCCCCGTGGTTTCCTGACGACCCCGCAGCAGCACCCCGAGCGCCGTCCGGTCGCCGAGCGCGTCCAGGACTGGAAGGAGGTGTACCCCCCGGGCGCCCTGCTGCCGATCATCAGCAAGCAGGCCGGCCGGTGCATGGACTGCGGGATCCCCTTCTGCCACAACGGCTGCCCGCTGGGGAACATCATCCCGGAGTGGAACGACCTGGTGTGGAAGGGCGACTGGGAGGCGGCCGCCGACCGGCTGCACGCCACCAACAACTTCCCGGAGTTCACCGGGCGGCTGTGCCCGGCGCCCTGCGAGACCGCCTGCGTGCTGGGCATCAACCAGCCCGCGGTGACCATCAAGAACGTCGAGGTCTCGATCATCGACCGGGCCTGGGAGGACGGCACCGTCACCCCGCTGCCGCCGGAGCGCCTGTCCGGCCGCACGGTCGCGGTGATCGGCTCCGGCCCGGCCGGGCTGGCCGCCGCGCAGCAGCTCACCCGGGCCGGGCACACGGTGGCGGTGTACGAGCGCGCCGACCGGATCGGCGGCCTGCTGCGCTACGGCATCCCCGAGTTCAAGATGGAGAAGCGCCACCTGAACCGCCGGGTGGAGCAGATGCGGGCCGAGGGCACGAAGTTCCGCCCCGGCATGCACATCGGCGTGGACCTGACCGGCGACGCGCTGCTGGCCCGGTACGACGCGATCGTGCTGGCGGTCGGCGCGACCAAGGCCCGCGACCTGGAGGTGCCCGGCCGCGACCTGGCCGGCGTGCACCAGGCGATGGACTACCTGCCGTACGCGAACAAGACCTGCGAGGGCGACTACCTGACCGCGCCGATCGACGCGTTCGGCAAGCACGTGGTGGTGATCGGCGGCGGCGACACCGGCGCGGACTGCCTGGGCACCGCGACCCGGCAGGGCGCGGCCTCGGTGACGCAGCTGGAGATCATGCCGCGGCCCACCGAGGACCGGCCGGCCGGCCAGCCCTGGCCCACCTACCCGATGATCTTCCGGGTGGCCTCGGCGCACGAGGAGAACGGCGAGCGCCTCTACGCGGTCTCCACCACCGAGTTCGTCGGCGACGAGAACGGCCGGGTCCAGGCCCTGCGGCTGACCGAGGTGCGGTTCGAGGGCGGACGCCCGGTCCCGGTCCCGGGCACCGAGCGCGAGATCCCGGCCGACCTGGTGCTGCTGGCCATGGGCTTCGTCGGCCCCGAGCGCGGCAACGGCCTGATCGACCAGCTCGGGCTGGCGCTCGACGAGCGCGGGAACATCGCCCGCGACGGCGAGTACGCCACCAACGTGCCGGGCGTGTTCGTGGCCGGCGACGCCGGACGCGGGCAGTCGCTGATCGTCTGGGCGATCGCCGAGGGCCGCTCGGCGGCCAGCTCGGTGGACGCCTACCTCAGCGGATCCTCCACGTTGCCCAAGCCGATCCCGCCGACCGCGCGGCCGGTGACGGTGTGAACGGGGGGGCGGGGGGCCCCGCCGGGGGCGCCCCCGCCCCGACGGTGACACCGTCCGGGGCGGCCGCGCCGCTTGTCGGTGTTCCGTTCTCCTGGGTTTCAGCTCCGGTTCGCGAGCAGGACCAGACCCAGGATCCACAGCACCAGCGTCACGATGCCCAGGACGAACCCGGCCTGGGCCACGCCCCGGTTGTTCGCCTCGCCCCGGGCGACGCGGGTCAGCCCGATCCGGCCGAAGACGATGGCCAGGATGCTGCACGGGCCGATCAGGAAGCCGATGACGCCCAGCACCAGCGCGGCCACCCCCATGCCGTTGCGGGGCTGGACCGGGGGCGCTCCGTAGGCGCCGTAATCGTATCCGGGGCCGTTGGGGCCGGTGGGATGAGAATCCGGCGGCAGCGGAGGCGGAGGCGGATACTGGGCGTACTGGCCCGGCGCCGGGTACTGCTCGGCCGGCGGGCCTGGCTGGTCCGGCTGGTCCGGCCGACCGTACTGCCCGTACTGCCCGTACTGCGCAGGTGAGGACTGGGTGGGCTGCGGGGCAGCCTCCGGCTCCGCCGGCCGGTCCGGCGTCGTCGGACGCGGCGTCGGCCCCGGATCGTCCGGGTTGTCCGGGGTTTCCGCAGGCTCCGGGGGAGGAGTTGTGGTCATGGACGCCAATTGTCTCGGTTACCACCGGTTCCCGGCTCGCAGACACACGGTGAACAGCGGCGGAAAGTTGTCTTTTCCGCCGGGAGAACTTGTCAGACCCGAAAAAGCTACTAACGAGTAGGACATAAGGTAGTGGGCATGCGCCGCGCGAAAATCGTTTGTACCCTGGGCCCGTCCGCCGGAACCCTTGAGCAGATCACTGCTTTGGTCGGAGCCGGCATGAACGTGGCCCGCCTGAATCTCTCCCACGGTTCGTACGAGGACCACGAGGAGCGCTATCACAACGTCCGCCAGGTGGCCGCGAGCAGCGGCCAGGCCATCGGCGTGCTGGTCGACCTCCAGGGTCCGAAGATCCGCCTGGGGACCTTCGCCAACGGCAAGGAGTTCCTGGCCAACGGCGCCGAGTTCACCATCACGGTCAACGACGTGCCCGGCGACGCCACCATGTGCAGCACCACCTACAAGGGGCTGCCCGGCGACTGCAAGCCCGGCGACCGGATCCTGGTCGACGACGGCAAGCTGTGCCTGGAAGTGGTGAAGGTCGACGCCACCGACGTGGTGACCCGGGTCATCGAGGGCGGCCCGATCTCCAACAGCAAGGGCCTGAACCTGCCCGGCGTGGCGGTCTCGGTCCCGGCGCTGTCCGAGAAGGACGAGATGGACCTGCGCTGGGCCCTGGGCGCGCCGGCCCCCGGCTACGGCAACCCCGGCGTGCTGGCCGACATGATCGCGCTGTCCTTCGTGCGCGACGCCGTCGACATCGAGCGGGTCCACGAGATCATGGACGAGGTCGGGCGCCGGGTGCCGGTGATCGCCAAGGTCGAGAAGCCGCAGGCGGTGGCCAACCTGGACGCCATCGTCGACGCCTTCGACGCGATCATGGTGGCCCGCGGCGACCTCGGCGTGGAGCTCCCGCTGGAGCAGGTGCCGATGGTGCAGAAGCGCTGCGTCACCCTGGCCCGCCGCAACGCCAAGCCGGTGATCGTCGCCACCCAGATGCTGGACTCGATGATCACCAACTCCCGGCCCACCCGGGCCGAGGCCTCCGACGTGGCCAACGCGGTGCTGGACGGCACCGACGCGCTGATGCTCTCCGGCGAGACCTCGGTCGGCGCCTACGCGGTGCAGACCGTGGAGACCATGGCCCGGATCATCGTCGCGGCCGAGGAGGAGACCCTGGCCGCCGGCCTGAAGCCGGCCCTGAGCAAGCCCCGCACCAAGGGCGGCGCGGTCGCCCGCGCGGCCGCCGAGCTGGGTGAGAACCTCTACGCCAAGTACCTGGTGGCCTTCACCGAGAGCGGCGACACCGCCCGCCGGCTGTCCCGCTACCGGCCGCCGACCCCGGTGCTGGCCTTCACCCCGCACACCGAGACCCGCAACCAGCTCGCCCTGAGCTGGGGGGTCCGCACCTTCTGCAGCCCCGAGGTCGAGCACACCGACGAGATGGTGCGCCAGGTCGACACCGAGCTGCTGAACCTGGAGCTGTGCAAGCCGGGCGACACCGTCGTCATCATCGCCGGCTCCCCGCCCGGGATCCCCGGCTCCACCAACGCGGTGCGCGTGCACCGGGTCGGCGACGCCATCGGCGGCGCGGCCGCGGCCTACCGGGCCCCGGAGCAGTAGGAACCACCAGCTTGAGGAACCACCAGTAGTAGGTACCAGCAGGCAGTTGCGCGCGGCGGCGCCGTCCCGGGCTCGGGGCGGCGCCGGTCTCCTTCGCCGGCCGCGGACGCTCCGTTACCGGACGCTCCGTTACTGGAAGCTCGGTGACTGGAAGCTCTGTTACTGGAAAGCCCGCTGCTGGAAAGCCCGTCCCTGGGAAACCGGCCCCCGGAAAGCGGAGAACCCGCTCACCGGAGGGCGAGCGGGTCGATGGAAATCCGGCGAGAACCTCGAATGAGAGTGCTCCGGGTGGGACTCGAACCCACACTGAATGGTGTTTGAGACCATCTTCTCTGCCGATTGGAATACCGGAGCGTGGTACAGCGAACGGCGAGCGGCGGCCGTCCCGGGTTCGCCGTGAGTTGACCGCTATCACCTGCGTCACAGCATACCGGACCGCCGACCCGGCCCCGCAACCGCCTTCCTCGCAGGTAGGCTCGTACCCGAAGCAACCGACCGGCACCGCCGCCCAGTGAGGACCCCATGACCACCGAGTCCAGCCCAGCCCGTCGAGTGATCATCGCCGAGGACGAGGCGCTGATCCGCCTGGATCTGAAGGAGATGCTCCAGGAGGAGGGCTACGAGGTCGTGGCCGAGGCCTCCGACGGCCAGGCGGCGGTCCGGCTGGCCGAGGAGTACCGCCCCGACCTGTGCATCTTCGATGTGAAGATGCCGGTGCTGGACGGGATCACCGCCGCCGAGCAGGTGATCGAGGCCCGGATCGCGCCGGTGCTGATCCTCACCGCCTTCTCCCAGCGCGAGCTGGTCGAGCGGGCCGCCGAGGCCGGCGTGATGAACTACCTGGTCAAGCCGTTCACCAAGGACAAGCTGGTGCCGGCCATCGAGATCGCGGTGTCCCGGCACACCCAGCTGACCGCGCTGGAGGGCGAGGTCGCGGACCTGGCCTCGCGGCTGGAGACCCGCAAGCTGGTGGACCGGGCCAAGGGCATCCTGCAGACCGCGCACGGGATGACCGAGCCGGAGGCGTTCCGCTGGATCCAGAAGACCTCGATGGACCGCCGGATGACGATGAAGGAAGTCGCCGAGGTCGTGATCAGCGGGACCAGCGCGGTCGGCACCCCGGCCGACGGCCCGGCCGCGGCCAAGGCCGAATAGTCCGGCAGCCCCCTGAAACAGTCGGCCGATGCCGGCGCGGGCGAGGCGCGGAGTCGGCAACGCCGAAGTAACGCCCGCCGCGCCGCCGCCGCGGACCTGCCGCGTCCGGCCGGTCCGGCGGGTGAATCAAGATCCGCTTATCACGATCCGCGCCCGGCGTGCATAACGATGCGGCGCCCAAAACGATCTCATTCCGTGGCCGGAGTCTGTGACCGTCGTCACTGCTTCGGCCACCGACGTATCCACCCGCCGCACGCTGCGGCCGGGCCTGTCGCGACCCTGCTTTGGTAATACGCGGCCACCCAAGACGCTGATTACCGGGCCGCCGATGACCCGGACGGCCCGCTCGCTGAAGATCAACGGACCTCAAATTCGAGTGTTGTCGGATTCCGGGCCACTCGCGGGCCTTTGGCTATGGTCGCGGGCCTTCCTGGCTTGGTAACGAGAGCATCACGCGATCTCCGACCCCCTCCCCACGCCCGGCGTTCGGCACTAGCCTTCGCATCACCCAAGTGGTGACCGCGTGAATTCGGACGAGCACCCGAGCCCATCGGCTCCGCGCCCGTCTGTTCGATCAGGGAGGATCTGGAAGTGCGGACCATTACCCGAGTGCGGGCCGGCGCTCTTGTCGCTGTCGGCGTACTCGCGCTTTCGGCTTGTGCCGGCAGCTCATCGAAGCCCGGGAGCGGCGGCAGCTCCTCGTCGACCGGCGCCGGCAGCAGCACCAGCGCGGCGAGCTCGTCCTCGTCGTCGTCGGGCTCCAGCAGCAAGCCCACCCTGGAGATCGGCGTCCAGGGCCCGCTGTCCGGGGACAACCAGGCCCTGGGCCTGAACATCGAGTGGGGCGTCAAGCTGGCCGTGAAGCAGGCCAACGACAAGGGCGACCTGCCGTTCACGCTGGCCATCAAGGAGGCCGACGACCAGGGCGACCAGTCCAAGGGCGCCGACGCCGCCAGCCTGCTGATCCAGGACCCGAAGGTGGTCGGCCTGGTCGGCCCGGCCTTCTCCGGCCCGACCGCGGCCTCCGGCAAGCTGTTCTCGGACGCGAACCTGGTGGCCGTCAGCCCCTCGGCGACCCGCCCGTCGCTGACCACCTCCGGCTACAAGACCTTCTACCGCGTCGTGGCCAACGACAGCGTCCAGGGTCCGGCCGCCGCCGACTACATGGCCAAGGTGCTCAAGGCCACCAAGGTCTTCGTGGTCGACGACAAGTCGCAGTACGGCACCGGCCTGTCCGGCGCGATCGTGGCGCAGCTGAAGAAGGACAACATCGAGGTCGTCACCGACAGCGCCCCGGCCAAGACCCAGGACTACTCGCAGATGGCCTCCAAGGTCGCCTCCTCCGGCGCCCAGGCCATGTACTACGCGGGCTACTACAGCGACGCCGGCGTGTTCGCCAAGGCGCTGAAGCAGGCCGGCTACTCGGGCAAGATGCTCTCCGGCGACGGATCCAAGGACCCGAACTTCATCACCACCGCCGGTGCCGACGCCGCCGAGGCCTGGCAGTTCACCTGCCCGTGCCTGGACGCCGGCAAGGACCCGAAGTACGCGGACTTCGCCGCCGGCTACAAGGCCCTGGCGAACGCCGAGCCGGGCACCTACTCCATCGAGGGCTACGACGCGGCGAACACCATCATCAGCGTCCTGAAGGGCCTGGGCACCGCCAGCCCGACCCGCCAGCAGGTGGCCGACGGCGTGGCCAAGGTCGACTACCAGGGCCTGTCCAAGGAGATCAAGTTCACGCCCACCGGTGACATCGCGGGCAACTCGATCTACGTCTACGAGATCAAGAGCGGTGCGATCTCCCTGATCGGCGACATCTCCAAGCTGATCGGCGGCTGAGGCCCGACACCGTGAACCCGGTCCGCGCGGCCGGCGCCCGCCGCGCCGCGCGGACCGATCAGGAGCAGGACCTCTTCCACCACCGCCGCCCGGGCCACACCCCGGGCGCGTCCGGTCTTGAATCGGCGACAGCCGTGGTCCCGGCAACCCGCGTTCGGGGCCACGGCTTCGGCGTGACATCGGGCCACCCCCGCACCCCCGCAGCCTCCTGCACAGGAAGCCCTTTATGTACATCACCCAACACTTCTGGGAGCTACTGTTCCAAGGGATCAGGCTCGGCTCCCTGTACGCCCTGATCGCCATCGGCTACACCATGGTCTACGGCGTGCTCCAGCTGATCAACTTCGCGCACAGCGAGGTGTTCATGTCCGGCGCCTTCGGCGGCGTGTTCATGCTCACCGCGCTGATCGGCAACAAGGGCAAGGTGCCGAGCGGCTTCGCAGCCTTCGAGTACACCGCCCTGGCGCTGCTGGCCGGCGCCGCCGTCGGCGCGTTGATCGCCTTCTCGCTGGAACGCGTGGCCTATCGGCCGCTGCGCCAGCGGCACGCGCCCAAGCTGGTGTACCTGATCACCGCGATCGGTGCCTCCATCTTCCTGTACAACGTGGCCGGCAAGCTGTTCGGGCGCAACAACCTCCAGGTCCCGGAGTCCTTCCACTCCGGCAAGGTGTTCACCTTCCCCGGCGCCGGGGCCCCGGGCCCGCGCACCGTGAAGTCGCTGGACCTGCTGATCATCGGCTCCGCACTGGTCATGATGATCGTCCTGGACATCGTCATCAACCGCACCAAGCTCGGCGCCGGCATCCGCGCGGTGGCGCAGGACACCGAGACCGCCCAGCTGATGGGCGTGGACGTCAACAAGGTGATCTCCCGGACCTTCCTGATCGGCGGCCTGCTCGGCGGGCTCGGCGGCGTGCTGTACGGGATGTTCCACTCCGTGACCTACACGATGGGCTTCGCTCCGGGCATCAAGGCGTTCACCGCCGCGGTCCTCGGCGGCATCGGAAACGTGCGCGGGGCCATGCTCGGCGGTCTGCTGCTGGGCGTCGTGGAGAGCTTCGGCCAGGCCCAGTTCCACCTGGAGTGGGTCGACGTGGTCTCCTTCGTGGTGCTGGTCGCGGTCCTGCTGTTCCGCCCCACCGGCATCCTCGGCGAGCGGACCGGGAGGACGGCGTGACCACCTCGATCTCCGAGCTGTCGGCGCAGGTCCGCCGGCTGCGCAAGCACGACGCCTGGTACAAGAACCCGCTCTGGGGCCGCCTGGCCGTCATCGAGTGCCTGGCCCTGGTCCTGAGCATCATGACCAACGAGACCCAGGGCTCGCCCAGCGACTACACCCTGCTGTTCAAGGACAGCTGGTTCTGCGTGCGCGGCGTGCAGTTCCTGGTCGCCGGCGCGATCGTCTTCGTGATCGCCGAGGTCTGGCGGGCCCGCGGCCTGTCCCGGATCGCCGCCCAGGCCACCCAGCCGGTCCGGGACCTGCGGCGGAACAAGGTCCTGACCAACCCCTGGACCAAGCGCGGCGTGCTGCTCGCGGTCACCGTGATCGCGGTGCTGCTGCCCCTGATGGGCATGTTCACGCTGCCGTACTTCCAGTCGGTGCTGGCCGGGCAGGTCGGCGTCTACGTGCTGGCCGCCCTCGGCCTGAACGTGGTGGTCGGCTGGGCCGGACTGCTGGACCTGGGCTACATCGCGTTCTTCGCGATCGGCGCCTACACCACCGCGATCCTGTCCGGGAAGCTGCCGGTGGGCGACGACGGCAACCCCGAGCTGCACCCGCCGATCCACCTGAACCTGTTCTTCGCCTTCCCGATCGCGGTCCTGCTGACCATGGTCGCCGGGCTCATCCTCGGCGCCCCGACCCTGCGGCTGCGCGGCGACTACCTGGCGATCGTGACGCTGGGCTTCCACGAGATCGTGCTGAACGTCGCCAAGAACGACCCGCGCGGCCTGACCAACGGCTCGCTCGGCGCCACCAGCATCTCCACGTTCCGGTTCAACCTGTTCGGCGTGCACTACGACTGGCGGACCAACGACGCCAAACCGTACTGGTATCTGGCGATCGGCATCATCATCGTCGTGGTCTTCGCCTTCCGGAGGCTGGAGCACTCCAAGGTGGGCCGGTCCTGGACCGCGATCCGGGAGGACGAGGTGGCCGCGGCCGCCTCCGGCGTGCCGACCGTCAAGTACAAGCTGATGGCGTTCGCGATCGGCGCCTCCACCTCCGGCTTCGCCGGCGTGCTGGCCACCGCGAAGATCACCGCGATCACCCCGGACAACTTCCCGCTGACGCTGTCGATCTTCGTGCTCGCCTACGTCATCTTCGGCGGGATGGGCTCGATCACCGGCGTGATCGTCGGCGCCTCGCTGATGACCTTCCTGCCGGCCTTCCTGCAGGGGCCGCCGTCCTGGTTCAACAGCGGCCACCCGGTGGTGAACGTCAACGACATCCCGATGTGGATCGGCGGCGTCCTGCTGGTGATGATGATCTTCCGGCCGCAGGGCCTGATCCCGTCCAAGCGCCGGGCCCAGGAGCTGAGCCAGGCCGAGCACGGCGTCGGCGACGCGGACGCGATGACCTCGCCGGCCGAAGGAGTGGCGCAGTGACCACGAGCACCCAGACCGTGCCGGCCGGCACCGGGACCGGCGAGCCGGTGCTGCGCGCCCAGGGCGTCACCCTCCGCTTCGGCGGCCTGACCAGCCTCGACGACGTCAGCGTGGAGCTGCGCCGCGGCGAGATCCTGGCGGTGATCGGCCCGAACGGCGCCGGCAAGACCTCGCTGTTCAACTGCCTGACCGGCGTGTACCTCCCGCAGGAGGGCGGCATCGAGTTCCAGGCCGAGCCCGGGGGCTCCTGGCTCTCGCTGCGCGGCCGCAAGCCGCACCTGGTGAACCGGGCCGGAGTGTCCCGCACCTTCCAGAACATCCGGCTGTTCAACGCCCTGACGGTGCTGGAGAACGTCCAGATCGCCGCCGAGACCCGGGTCGCCTCCGGGCCGGTCGGGATCATGCTCGGGCTGCCCGGGAACAACAAGGCGGCGCGCGCGGCGCGCCACCACTCCCGGGAGATGCTGGACTTCGTCGGGCTGCGCGGCAAGGAGAGCCTGATCGCCTCCGGGCTGTCCTACGGCGACCAGCGCCGGCTGGAGATCGCCCGGGCGCTGGCCTCGGACCCCAAGGTGCTGCTGCTCGACGAGCCGGCGGCCGGCACCAACCCGTCGGAGAAGCTGGGCCTGGCGCAGCTGATCCAGCGGATCAACACCGAGCTCGGGATCAGCATCCTGCTGATCGAGCACGACATGCGCCTGGTGATGTCGGTCGCGAGCCGGATCACGGTGCTGAACTTCGGCAAGGTGATCGCCTCCGGCTCGCCGGCCGAGGTGCAGCAGAACCCGGCGGTGATCGAGGCCTATCTGGGCAGCGGCGCGGTGGCCGAGGAGAGCGTTGAGGCGGAGGCCGAGGCGGAGGCCGAGGCGGAGACGGTGACCGACGTCGTGACCGAGACGGTGACCGAGACCGAGACGGTGACCGAGGTCGACACCGTGACCGACGTCGTGACCGAGACCGACGTCGTCGAGACCGAGGCTGTCGAGACCGAGACCGAGGCCGTCGAGACCGACACCGTGGCCGGGACCGACGCGGACGAGGAGGGGTCGAAGTGAGCGACCGGACGACGACCATCCCCGGCCCGCGCGCCGAGCCGACGGCCACCGGGATCCCGCTGCTGGAGCTGCGCTCGGTGGAGGTGGCCTACGGCGGCATCACCGCGCTGAAGGGCATCGACCTGGAGGTCCGGCAGGGCGAGATCGTGGCCCTGCTCGGGGCCAACGGCGCCGGCAAGACCACCACCCTGCGCACCGTCTCGGGCCTGCTGACGCCGCGCACCGGCCAGGTGCTGTACGCCGGCGAGACCCTGGCCGGCGTCCCGGCGCACAAGATCGTGCAGCTGGGCATCGGCCACTCGCCGGAGGGCCGCCGCATCTTCTCCCGGATGACCGTCCTGGAGAACCTGGAGATGGGCGCCTACCGGTTCAAGTCGGTCTCCCGCAAGGACCTGGACCAGGTCTTCGAGCTGTTCCCGCGGCTGCACGAGCGCCGCACCCAGCTCGGCGGCAACCTCTCCGGCGGCGAGCAGCAGATGCTGGCCATCGGCCGGGCGATGATGGGGCAGCCCTCGCTGCTGCTGCTCGACGAGCCCTCGATGGGCCTGGCGCCGCTGATCGTGGCCCAGATCTTCGAGATCATCGAGCGGATCAACTCCCTGGGCACCACCATCCTGCTGGTCGAGCAGAACGCGGCGCAGGCGCTGAGGCTGGCGAACCGCGGCTACGTGCTGGAGACCGGCCAGATCGTGATGAGCGCGCCGGCCTCGGAGCTGCTGAACGACCCGCGGGTGCGCGAGGCGTACCTCGGCGAGGTGGCCGAGGGGTAACCCGCGCGGCGTTCGACGACGCACCAGGTGTGGCCTTCCCGCCCCGGCGGGGAGGCCACACCTGTTTCCGGATCAGGAGAACGGCCACTCCCGCACCGGCAGCGGGAGCTGCACCGTCGGGCCGCCCTCGCTGTCGGAGAAGGTGAATCCGTTCACTGTGACGTCGCGCGGCACGTCGTAGTAGATGTCGAACTCGTACCGGTCGTGCGAGCCGACCGGCGCGATCTGCTGCGGCTGCCGCTTCACCTCCTGGGCGTCGTAGCTGTACCCGATCGAGGTGCCGGCCGTGGTGGTCAGCGCGGTCCTGGCCACGTCGAAGGTGTGGGTGAAGGCGTCGGTGCCGGTCAGCGCCACCCGGATCCGGCAGTACTGCCCGGCGGCCTGCTCCTCGCCGTGGGTGCCGACGATCGTGGACAGCCCGCAGGTCAGCCGCAGCGGCACCAGCACCAGCTTGCCGCTGGTGTACGGGCTCTGCGACGGCAGCACGACCTCCTTCGGGCGCACCGTGACGTTCGCCGGGTCCGGCGGCGCCGTCGCGCCCGAGGAGCCCGGCGGGCTCGCGGCGCCCGTCGCTGTGGCGCCCGGGACGCCTGGGGCGGCCGTGGCCGGGGCCGTGGCGGCCGAGGAGGGCCACACCGCGGCCGAGATCGCCGCGGCCAGCGCCGCACCCGCCAGCAGGCCGCTCAGCGCGACGACGGTGTCGCGGCGCGAAGGACGGAAAATCACCGTTCCTGGATAGCCGCCCAACCCGGTGTTGTACAGCCCTGTGACGCTCGCGCAGTGCTCACGGCGCGCAGGCCGACCGAGCCATCCTCGTCAACAACTCCGGCCGCAGATACACCATCAGCTGCTGGTCCCCGGAGCCGTCCGCGGGCGCGGTGCCGGCCCGGATCCGCACCTCCACGGCACTGAACCCGCTCGACCAGTCCGGCGGATCGAAGCAGGCGGTGAACCGCCAGTGCGTCAGCACCGCCACCGACTGGCCCGCTGACAGCGCGGCGGGCAGACTCGCGGTGGTGACCGTGGCTCCGGGGATCGAGGAGGTCAGGGCCTCCAGATTCCACCCGGGCCGGCCGACCGCGTCCATCGTCAGCGTCAGGTCGACGCTGTCGCTGTCGCGATAGCCGCCGGTCGTCGGCGCGAGGTCGACCGAGGTCGCGAACACCCCGCCGGCCGGGCCCGTGCACAACCCGGCGCGCGCCCGCATGAACTCGTCCCAGACCACCTGGGAGAGCGGGTACTCGTAGTTGTGGCTGATCGTCGGGTCCTGACTCGTGCTGACGCTGTACCGGATGGTCACCGGCAGCACCGGCGTCGGCTGGAGCACACCGCAGGAATAGGGCAGCTCGATCGGGACGGACGTGGCCTGGGCGGGCGCGAGGTCGCCGGCCGGCCAGTTCGAGGAGAAGCCGATCCGGGTCTGGACCGAGTCCCACACCTCGGCGTTGACCACGCTCAGCGCGGTGTGCGCGTCGTTGGCCAGCTCCAGGTCCATGACCGCGTGGTCCCGGAAGTCCTGGGTCAGCTCGGTGCTGGCGACGCGGACCTTGTAGATGTCGCCGCTCACCTCGGACTGCTGTGCCGTCGACGTCGCCGGGGCCGACGGCGTACCGGAGTGCGCGCCGCTCTGCGTCCGCGCGCCGTTCGGCCACAGCGCGATGCTCAGGGCCGCGACGGCCGCGAGCGCGCCGACCACGCGCAGCGCGCGCGGCAAGCGGACCAGGCGTGCCCACGTGGTGGAACCGCCGCGGATGGTCTCGGTGCCGCTGGCGGCGGTGTTCGGCGCGTCGGGAATGATGTCTTCCTCGACGAGTTCGACTTCGATGGGGGCCGGGTCGCCGGACGAGTACGCGTGATGCGCGTCGTCGGCGGAGTCCCCCCACTCCGATCGCATGCCCGCATTGTCCGCCCGCCGGAAGCACTGCGCCAGAGTGCCGGTGCCGCGTCCTGGCGGCGGTTGCGGTGATCGGGGGAACGGCGCGCGGAATCCGCTGTCCGCGCCCCTGCCCGCCGATCGTCTAGCGCTTGATCATGCAGGTGATCCGGCTGGTGCAGCAGCGCCGGCCGGCCTCGTCGGTGATCACGATCTCGCTGACCACCAGCGTGCGGCCGGCGGTCAGCACCCGGCAGGTGCCGGTGACCAGGCCCTCGGTGGCCGAGCGGTGGTGGGTGGCGTTGATGTCGACGCCGACCACCTGCTTGTCGGCGCCGGCGTGGATGGCGCCCATCAGCGAGCCCAGGGTCTCGGCCAGCACCACCGAGGCGCCGCCGTGCAGCAGCCCGTAGACCTGGGTGTTGCCGGCCACCGGCATGGTGCCGGTGATCTCCTCCCGGGACGCCGAGGTGACCGTGATGCCCATCCGCTCGGTCAGGTGACCGGCCCCGAGCTGGTTGAACAGGTCGGCGAGCTGCTCGGCCTCGGACACCTCTGCGTTCTGGTCTATCGACATCGCGGGGGCCTTTCGACGATCGAGACGGTGACGCCCGCCGGAAAGTCACGACGGGGTTGACTGCAACGTGTTACAGCCTAACCGGGGCGGAGTTGCCCCTGCTTGTGGGTGCCTCGCCCTAGGATTCATACCGTGGCTCCCTCCAAGAAGACTTCCGCGCCGACCGATACCCGCCCCGTCCTCCTGCTGCTGGACGGCCATTCCCTGGCGTACCGGGCGTATTACGCGCTCAAGGAGGCGGACCTGCGCACCACCACCGGCCAGCCGACCGGCGCGGTGCAGGGCTTCACGTCGATGCTGATCAACACGCTGCGCGACGAGCAGCCCACCCACGTCGCGGTGGCCTTCGACGTGTCGCGGCAGACCTTCCGGACCGAGCGCTTCCCGGACTACAAGGCGAACCGCTCGGCGTCCCCGGACGACTTCAAGAGCCAGGTCGGCCTGATCGACGAGCTGCTCGCCGCCCTGGGCATCACGGTGCTGCGCAAGGAGGGCTTCGAGGCCGACGACCTGATCGCCACCCTCACCACCGCGGCCGCCGCCGACGGCTACGAGGTCCGGATCCTCACCGGCGACCGGGACTCGCTCCAGCTGGTGACCGACGACGTGACCGTCCTGTACCCCAAGCGCGGCGTCTCGGACCTGTCCCGCTTCACGCCCGAGGCCGTGCAGGAGAAGTACGAGCTGACGCCGCGGCAGTACCCGGACTTCGCCGCGCTGCGCGGCGACCCGTCGGACAACCTGCCGAGCATGCCCGGCGTGGGGGAGAAGACCGCGGCCAAGTGGATCCGCGAGTTCGGCTCGCTGACCGACCTGGTCGAGCGCGCCGGCGAGGTCAAGGGCAAGGCCGGCGAGACCCTGCGCGCGCACCTGGAGCAGGTGCGGATGAACCGCGAGCTCACCGAGCTGGTGAAGGACGTGCCGCTGGACCGCACCCCGGCCGACCTGGCCTGGGCCTCCGAGGGCGACCCGGAGGCGGTGTACCAGCTGTTCGACACCCTGGAGTTCTCCAAGTCGATGCGCGACCGGGTGGCCCCGCTGCTGGCCTCCGAGGCCGGCGCCGAGGTCGCCGACGCGATCGAGCTCGCCGGCACCGTCCTGGCCGTCGGCGAGCTGGCCGGCTGGCTGGCCCAGACCTCCGGGGTGACCGGCGTGGCCGTCAACGGCAGCTGGGGCCGGGGCACCGGCGACGTCAGCGGCCTGGCCTTCGCCACCCCCGACGGCAAGGCCGCCTACATCGACGCCACCCAGCTCGACCCCGCCGACGAACAGGCCCTGGCCGCCTGGCTGGCCGACCCGGCCCGGCCCAAGGTCCTGCACGACGCCAAGGGCCCGATCCTGGCCCTGGCCCACCGCGGCCTCACCCTGTCCGGCGTCGTCGCCGACACCGCCCTGGAGGCCTACCTGGTCCAGTCCGGCCGGCGCTCCTTCGACCTCGAGGCCCTCGCCGAGGAGATCCTGGGCCGCCGCCTGGCCGCCGGCGACACCGAGCAGGGCACCCTGTTCGCCGACGAGGCGGCCGAGGCCGAGCGCCAGATGGGCGCCGCCCACGCCGTCCTGGACCTGGCCGAGGCCCTGCGCGAGCGCCTGGCCGAGACCGGCGCCGAACCGCTGCTGACCGACATCGAGCTCCCCCTGGTCACCGTCCTGGCCGAGATGGAGCAGGTCGGCATCGCGATCGACACCGACCTGTTCAACGAACTGGAGAAGGGCTTCGCCCGCGAGGTCGACCGCGAAGTCGACGCCGCCCGCAAGGAGGCCGGCGTGGAGACCCTCAACCTGGGCTCCCCCAAGCAGCTCCAGGAAGTCCTGTTCGACAACCTGAACATGCCGAAGACCAAGAAGATCAAGACCGGCTACACCACCGACGCCGACGCCCTGGCCTGGCTCCAGCAGCAGACCCAGCACCCCTTCCTGGACCACCTCCTGCGCTGGCGCGAGGTCAACCGCCTGAAGACGGTCGTGGAGGGCCTGTCCAAATCAGTGTCCGCCGACACCCGGATCCACACCACCTACAACCAGATGATCGCCGCCACCGGCCGCCTGTCCTCCGTGGATCCGAACCTGCAGAACATCCCCATCCGCACCACCGAGGGCCAGCAGATCCGCAAAGCCTTCATCGCCGCCCCCGGCTACGAATCCCTGATGACGGCGGACTACAGCCAGATCGAGATGCGCATCATGGCCCACCTCTCCGAGGACGCCGGCCTGATCGAAGCCTTCACCTCCGGCGAGGACCTCCACAACACCGTCGCCTCCAAAGTCTTCGAAGTAACCCCCACCGCCGTCACCCCCGAACACCGCCGCCGCATCAAAGCCATGTCCTACGGCCTGGCCTACGGCCTGTCCGCCTTCGGCCTGTCCCAACAACTCGCCATCGAGACCTCCGAAGCCGCCAAGATGATGGACGACTACTTCCAACGCTTCGGCGGCGTCCGCGACTACCTCCACGACCTCGTAGTCCAAGCCCGCGCCACCGGCTACACCGAAACCATGTTCGGCCGCCGCCGCTACCTCCCCGACCTCGCCAGCGACAACCGCCAACGCCGCGAAATGGCCGAACGCATGGCCCTCAACGCCCCCATCCAAGGCTCCGCCGCCGACATCATCAAGGTAGCGATGATCCGCGTCCGCGAAGCCCTGAAGACCGAACACCTGACCTCCCGCATGCTCCTCCAGGTCCACGACGAACTAGTCCTGGAAATCGCCCCAGGCGAAGCAACCCAAGTAGAAGCCCTGGTCCGCCGAGAAATGGCCGGCGCCGCAGACCTACGCGTCCCACTCGACGTCTCGGTGGGAATGGCAGCGAACTGGGCAGACGCCGCCCACTAGGCACGGCCCAGTCCCAAACACCAGGCGCCTCCTTGCCCAGCCGGCAGCAGGCGCCCTTAGCCATGCCCAAAACCAGCAGCCGCAAGCCCCCAGCACAAAGCACAAACCCCCGATACTCGGACCGGCAGCCGCAAGCCCCCCAGCACAAAGCACAAACTCCCGAGACTCGGACCGGCGGCCAGAAACCGAAAGCATCAACCCCGCCCCCCGAGATTGTCAGTCCCCTGCCTGGGTTTTCGGTTCGTTCCCCTCGGTCACGTCGGCAGGGCTTTGCCTACAGTGCCGCCGACCGGGTGTCAAGTTCATGCAAGCGCAACCGCCGCCCAACAACTCTCACCGCAGCGGCATGGACTTTACACCCGGGCGGCGGCGCTGTACCCGTAGGGCTGCCGACGTGACCGAGGGGAACGAACCCCCACCTCACCAACCGCCAGCGCAGGGACTGACCAGACCCCCTATGGACTGGCGCCAGTTCCCCGAGGGATCCGAGGCCCCCGCCGGAGGCGCCTGCCTTTAGCTTTTCACCAAAGCCTTTGACTTTTACTGGATCTCACCCCTCACCCCCGATTCCGAGGATGACTACGCGCAACCCGCTCATTCCCCCGCCGATAGTCCCCAGTCCACCGCGCCATCACCAGCTGAGCATCCCCACCCTCAACCTCATCAAGAAACTCCACAGCCCGATCCCCGCGAAGCACCGCAGCCTTCCGCCCGTGATGAAAGATCGTCACCGACCCATCAGAACGCTCGTCATACGCAAAACCCGTAGCTGCACCCATGCCGCCGATCGTTACAGGCGAGCCGCACCAGGCGCACCTGCAATTCGAAACCCATCATCCCCCACACCCTCACTCCCACTCTCACTCTCACTCCCACTCTCACCAGCATCGCCGCCCTCACCACCCTCACCAGCATCGCCACCCTCCCCAACACCCCTCACCCCCACACAAACCCCCACCGCCCCCACCGCCGTAACAAACGCCGACACCGCCGCCGCCGTCACAATCGCCCCCGGCGACCCATGTGCGAACCCCACCACCACTCCCGTCTCCACCACAATCCCACCCAACACCACCACCGAAACAGCATGTGAACGCCGCGCAACCCCATCCAACAACGCCAAGTTGACCAAAGCCAACAACGCCCCCACCGACGCGAACACCCACCCATAACTCCCCAGATCAAATCCCCCCGCCGCCGCATACTCCGCACCGAACGCCGCCTTGATCAACGGATTCCCGCCAACCGTCGCGAACCCAATGCCGACCACCCCAATCCCACCCGTCAGCACCAACGACACCATCAACGCCCGCCGCCGCTCCTCCGGCCGCGCCAACCGCGGATACGCAAGCATCGCAACAAAACTCGGAGCAAAGAACGCAGCCCGCGCAATCAGCCCACCGGTGTTGTACCGACCCAGATCACTGCCACTGAGATACCGACTGGCCAAAAGCGTGTCGAGAACCGTCAGCAGCAGAATCCCGCCAAGCCCACCCGCAGCCCTGAGCACTTCGGTGAGGTACCCACCCTCAGAACCCGAACTCAATCTCGAACCCGAACTCAATCTCGAACTCAAACCCGAACCTGAACTCAAACTCGAACTCGAACTCAAACTCGAACTCGAACCCACCCCACCCACCCGCGCCTCATCCCGCAACAACACCCGCCCCACCACCGCAGCCAAAGCCCAAGCCCCCGTCTGCGCCGCCATAACACTCGTCGGCGCCACCTCCACCGCAGCCGCAACAACCCCAATCCCCAACCGCATAGAATGCGCAGCCAAAAACAACACAGTCATCGTCACAAACCGCGAAGCCCCCTGCGCAATACCAAGATACGACGCAAACACAGTATTCGCCGCCAGCGAAACCCCCGTCCAAGCAACCCCACCAACAGTCACCGACGGCAACAACCCCGCGACCGCCGGCGCCAACGCCGCAAACACCAACGCGACACCAACCCCCACCATCAACCCACGCCGCCGCAAAGCCCGAACAGTCACGCCCCGCGTCCCCACCGGCTCCGTCGCCAGCCTCCGCGCATTAACCGCCTGAACCGCCATCCCCGGCACACTGCCGATCAGAAACACCGACAGCAAAGTGCCAAGCTCCGCATACCCCGCAGGCCCCAGACCGCGCGAAAGCACAAGGTTGAACCCGTACGCCAGTACATTCCCAATCCCAGTCCCCACAGCCACCAACAGACCAGCGGAAGCGACACGCCGCCGAGAACGAGGAGCGGCTCCGTCCTTTGCCTTGCGGAGCATCGGGCTTCCTCCGGAGATGGCGTTGGGCGCGGTGCGGCGCGACGCGGGGCGGCACGACGCGGCGCGAGAGCATGCATGCGCAAACGGTTATCGACCGGTCACGCTAGACGTAACCCACCCGCCAAGGCACCCATCCGCCGCCCGTCCGAGTGAACCTCCACCACAAACGCACCTGCCTCGGCGCGTCGCGCTCACCAAACCCAGAGAAACCACCAACCCGGCGTACACTAAAAGATCAAAAAATTTCCCACCCTCGATTCCTCACCCCCACGTATCACGCGTATCGCGCAGGGGTGGCGCATCGTTGACAGCCAGTGCACTTAGCCGTCCTGAACTGGCGCGACCCATGGCAACAAACCGCCGGGGGAGCGGAGGCCTTCGCCCACGAAATCGCCCTCGGATTCGTCGCACGCGGCGCGTCAGTAGACTTCCTGACCTGCCGAGAACCAGGCCAACCCGCCTCCGAGCTCCGCGACGGAATCCGCTGGCTCCGCCGCGGCGGCCGCTGGACGGTATACCCAGCCGTCATTTCCCGCCTGATCAGAGAACGACTATGCGGCCGCCACTACGACTTCGTACTGGACTGCCAGAACGGCATCCCCTTCTTCTCGCCTCTCGCAGTCTCCCGGCGTCGAACAGGCGTGGCAATCATCGTGCACCACGTGCACGACAACCAGTTCCAAACCCACTTCAGCCGCCCCGTCGCAGCAATCGGCAGCTTCCTTGAAGGACCCGTCGCCCGCCGCGTCTATCGGCGCTGCGTAGCAGTGGCCGTATCCGCATCAACAGTCGCCGCCATGCGCGACCGCCTGCACTGGACCGGCCCCATCGAACTCATCCACAACGGCGTTCACCACGAAACGGTCCCCACCCTCACCCCGCCCACCCCCACCCCACCCACCCCCATCATCCCAACCTCGACCTCCACCCCCCGCCTAGTAGCCGTAGGCCGCCTAGTCCGCCACAAACGCCTCGACCACCTCCTCCACCTAGCCACCACCCTCTCCACCGAATGGCCAGGCCTCGAACTCCACATCATCGGCCGCGGCCCCGAAGAAACCCGCCTCCGCGAAACCGCCGCCCAACTTCCCCTCCCACCCACCACCCGTGTATGCATCCACGGCCACCTCCCCGACGAAGCCAAAAAAGGCCTCCTCAAAACAGCCTCGATCCACCTCTCCGCATCCCAAGGCGAAGGCTGGGGCCTATCAGTCCTGGAAGCCGCAGCCCTAGGCGTACCAACCGTCGCCTACGACGTCGACGGCCTCCGCGACGCAATTCAAAACGGCGCCACCGGCTGGCTCGTCCCCCCAGGCGCCACCCTCACCGAAACCGTCTCCGGCGCACTCAAAGAACTGTCAGCCGACCCAACACGCGCAGCCACGATCCGCGGAGCCTGCCTGGACTGGGCAGCGTCATTCGACTGGGAACACACGCGCAACGCGATGGCGCAGTTGGCCGTAAGAAACTCACGCAGCCCCGGCACACGCACCACCAAATGAGCCCACCCCGGGTGATACCGCGGAAAAACCGCCAGCCTCTCCACCACCCCCGACCGCTCAACCTCCCGAACCCACCCCAGCACCCGGGTCACCGACAACGCGAACAACGACGTCCCATACCGATTCGCCGGCGGCCCCCCATAGCGTCGCTCATAAATACGAGCCGCCCGCTTACCGCCGAGATAGTGCCACGGCGCCGTCTCATGCCCTCCCAGCGGACCAAGCCAGTTCGTGTAGCACAAAAAGACCAACCCACCAGGCCGAGTCACGCGCAGCATCTCTTCGAACATCCGACGCGGATCAGACACATGCTCCAGCACATTCGACGAGAAGCAGACATCGACGACCCCACTCCGCACCGGCAACGCCAACCCATCACCACACACCATCCCCACCGGCCGCGCATCAACCGACACATACCGAGCCCCCGCCGCCCCGAACGCCTGCGCGAAATACCCCGGCCCAGCCCCCACATCGAGCACCAACCGCCCCTCAACGCCCCCGAACCGCTCCACCAACGACACCGAATCAGCAGCCAACGGCAGATAAAAGCTCGCCGGGTTCACCTGCTCCACCAAACAAGCCCGAACCAAGCGCACCGTCCGGCCGACCGAAAAGAACCGCCGCCCACGCTCCACGCCCATACCCATCGCAGCACTCTGGCGAGCCTCGCCCCCACCCACAGAGCGACACGCCGGGATCGCCACTTACGCCACCCCGCCCGCCTTCCGCGCTCGGCTTCTCGCTTCGGCATTCGGGCTCCATTCTCGGCAGCTCGGACCCAGACCCAAACCCAGAACCGGACCCGAACCCGGACTCGAACCCAGAACTGGACCCGAACCCGGACCCGAACTCGAACCCGGAACTGGACCCGGAACTGGACCCAGAACCGAACCCGAACCCGGACCCGGAACTGGACCTGGAACTGGACCCGGAACTGAACCTGGACCCAGCCCTGAACCGGTCCGGCGCCTGGACCCGGACCCAGACCTGAGCCGCTCAGGCCAGGATCCGCACCTGTTCCAGGCAGCCCCCCTCACCCCCACCCCCCCTCACCCCACCGCCC